>CAXNGR010000220.1:0-6718 GCA_964201265.1 Verrucomicrobiaceae bacterium | reverse complement strand
GAAGGCTATTTCCTGCGTTTTGAGGGCGAATTCCAGGCGCAGCAGGCCGCGGCGAAGCGCATCGCTTTTTACTTCGTCCTCGTGCTGCTCGCGGTGACCGTTTTGCTCTTCGGCTACTTCCGCAGCCTGTCGCTGGCCTTGCAGGTCATGCTGAACATCCCGCTCGCTCTCATGGGCGGCCTCGCGCTGACCTGGGGGCTCATCGACAACATCAGCATCGCTACCATCGTCGGCTTCATCGCCGTGGGCGGCGTGGCGGCCCGCAACGGCATCATGATGATCAGCCATTACCTGCATCTCATGAAACATGAAGGCGAGCCCTTCAACCGCGAGATGATCGTGCGCGGCACGCTGGAGCGGCTGGTGCCCGTTTTGATGACCGCTCTGTGCGCAGGCATCGCGCTGATCCCGCTGCTGCTTGCCACGAACGAGCCGGGCAAGGAAATCCTGCATCCCGTGGCTATCGTCATCGTCGGCGGCCTCGTCAGCAGCACGCTGCTCGACCTCATGGTCACTCCCGCCGTCTTTTATCTCTTTGGCCGCAAGGCCGCGCTGAAATACATCCAACCCACACCATGAAAACCAAACTCATCCTCCTCACGCTCATCACATCCCTCACCTTCGCGCACGAAGGCGTCGAACTCGGCCCCAACAAGGGCCGCATCCTCGAATTCAGCAAAGACGAGACCATGCACGGCGAAGTCATCGTCAAAGGCGACAAGTTCCACATCGCCCTGTTCGACAAGGACATGAAGGCCGTCGCCATGGCTGAACAGACACTCACCGCGATCACCGGTGAACGCGACAAGCCCGTCAAACTCGTCGTGGAAAAGGATGCCCAAGGCTTCGTCGTTCCCATCGTCAAAGCAGGGGACTGGCTCATCCTTCAATACAAGGATGCTCCCAAAGCCAAGGCCGTCACTGCACGCCTGGAATACAACACCGCCAACTGCGAGGGCTGCAACAAGGCGGAATGGCTGTGCGAGTGCAAACCAGATGCCGAGAAGAAGTAAGCCCGCTGATTGCCACCTTCACTCCGCCAGCAGCAGCCGTTTCGCCGCCTGGAGATGCTTCTTCTGCTCCTCCGGCAGCTCGGGATACTTCAGCTTCATCGTCTGCATCTCAGCCAGAATGGCCGCGCTGACGATGAGGCGCATGTTTTTCTTGTCATCGGCCGGCACCACATACCACGGGCACTCCTCGGTGGCGGTGGAGCGAATGGCGTCCTCATAGGCCACCATGTAGTCCTTCCAGTGGGAGCGTTCCTTCACGTCGCCTTCCTCAAACTTCCAGTTCTTGCTCGGCGTGTCGATGCGGGCCAGAAAACGCTTCTTCTGCTCCTCCTTCGACACATGCAGAAAGAACTTCACGATGCGGATGCCATTGCGATGGCTGTAGCTCTCGAAGTTGTGGATGTCTTTGAGCCGGTCGGCGAAGAGTTTGTCGATGTTCTTGGTCGTCGCGGCAGGCAGACGTTGAATCTTGGTCACGATCTCAGGATGCACGCGGCAAACGAGCACCTCCTCGTAGTAGCTGCGGTTGAAGATGCCGATGCGGCCGCGGGGCGGCATCACACGCGTCGTGCGCCAGAGGAAGTCACGGTCGAGTTCAGCATCGGTGGGCCGCTTGAACGCATGACTCTCCACGCCCTGCGTGTTCACCCCGCTCATCACATGCTTGATCGTGCTGTCCTTCCCGGCAGCATCCATCGCCTGAAACACCAGCAGCAGCCCCTGGCGGTTCTGTGCGTACATCTTCTGCTGGAGATCGTCGATCTCCGTGCGGAACTCGGCGATGAGCGACTCGTAGTGCGCGTCATCCTTGTACACGTCCTTCACTTTCGTCTTCGCCTTCTTGATGCGAAACGGTTTGCCATCGGGCACGCGGAAGTCTTCGAGGTCGAGCTTGAGTTTCATGAGAGTGTGATCGGAATTTCTCAGGCATAACAGCATTGCCGCGTCATGAACAGAACGAACTGCAAGAAGCCGACCACGGCGCGAGTTCTGTGGCCTTCATGATCCATCGTCTCCTCTCAATCCCTTTCATCCTCGCCAGCAGCGCCTTTGCGCAGGTGAGCGGTGATGTTTCGGACCTGGATGCGGGCTTGGTGGCCAGGTGGGATGAGGTGATGCCGCTGGATGTTGAAAAGCCGCTAAAGCTGCCAGACACAGCGGATGGAGTGAAATTGGGAGACTTCGCGATCTCGTTCATGCTCCGGTTGGAGGGTTATCCTCTTGGTGAGCATGCTCAGGAACTGCTCAAAATGGCCGTCAATGAGACCTGCTACCTGCACTTTGAAGTGCCTCCAGAGCGTGGGCTGCTGTTTCGGCGCGAATGGAATGGCCCCATCATTGCTGCGCCAGAATTGAATGCCGCGAAGACTTGGCAGCATGTCGTGGTGAACATCAAACGTGATGCGAGGCAATCGTTGTCGGGCCTGTGGACTCACGGATTCGAGGTGCAGTCATGGAAAGAACCACCCGGAGCCATCGAACTGAAAAACGCGGAGTTTTTGCTGCCCGGCGTGCTCAAGCGTAGCCAGATCGCCAATCTGCGCCTCTACAATCGTGCATTGACTCGCCCGGAGATCCTCGAACTCGCGGCGATGGCACCGGAGGCGGGATTGAAGACGAAGCTAGAGCCGTTCAGGGGTTCGATGAAGCTGATGACGGAGGAAGTCGTCGGCGTGCTCGGCGGCACGGAGGCCGTGGCGATGATGGAAGACGGAACAATGGAGGCGCTGCTCATGGCGCAGTTTCCTGGCAGCCGCGTGAAGGTGCGGAATCTGGCCTGGGAGGCGGACACGGTGTTCCGCATGGATCGTCCGATGAACTTTGGCGGCTTGAAGCAACAAATTCAACGAGCGCAGGCGACGGCGGCAATGCTGGTGTTCGGACGACAGGAATGCCTGGAGCGTGGTGAAGCGGGATTGGCGGAGTTTCGGGCTGCGCTGGAGAAAATCGTGACCGTTTGCGCAGAAGTGACGCCACGTTTGGTGTTGATGGAGCCGCTGGCGTTTGAAGGTGAGCTGGGGAAGCACCATTCAATTCTAAAAAAGTATGCAGCGGTGATCGCGGAAGTCGCAAAGCAGCATGGAGCGTTGTTTGTGGCTCAAGAGGCTGATATGAAGCCAGGATTAACGCGTGATGGCCTGAATCTTACTTCGACGGGTGCGGCACAATTTGGGATGAGTTTGGCGAAGCTCTGCGGTGGCGATGCGAAAGCACCGGATGCGCGATTGAAGACGCTGATCGGCGAGAAGAACGCACTTTGGCATCGCTACTGGCGTCCGGCGAACTGGGCGTTTTTGCATGGCGATCGCACCGCGCAGCCGAGCAGTCGGGATCACACCGATCCGACGCAGCGCTGGTTTCCGGGTGAGGTAGAGCAATACAAACCGCTGATCGAAGCGAAAGAAAACGAGATATGGAAACTGGCGAACGAATTGGGAGGGAAGCTTCCGTGAATAAAGTACTCCCGAGCTTCAGCTCGTTTTGGGTTGTCTGGCTATGCACGACTTACCTTCTCGCCCAGCCAGCGCAGAAGAAAGGCATCTCCGTCGGCGAACCACTGCCAGATCATTCTCCTGAAGCAGAGCTGAAGTCATTCAAGGTGCTCGACGGCTTCGAGGTGAACCTGTTTGCGAGCGAGATATGGGGGATTCCGAATCCGATCGCGATTCGCTGGGATGAGCGCGGGCGCTTGTGGGTGCTGCAAACGAGTGATTACCCGCAGGCGAAGCCGGGGACGGTGTCGGATGACAGGATCATCATTCTGGAGGACACGAATCATGATGGTCGCGTGGATAAGAGCACCGTCTTCACAGGCGGACTGAGCCAGCCGATGGGCATGGAGCTGGCACCGCGTGATGCGGGTGTGAAATCGCCGAACGGGCACTCGGTGTATGTGGGCGAGGGCGAGAAGCTGTGGCTGATGCACGACGACGACGGTGATGATCGCGTGGACCGCCGCGAAGTGGTGTTCAGCGGCTTCGGCACGGGGGACACGCATCAGTGCCTGAACAGCTTCATCTGGGCACCGGATGGTGCGCTGGTGATGCATCAGGGCCTGCACTGCTACTCGCGCGTGACGACGGCGCATGGCACGAAGACACTCTACGGTGCGGGCTTCTGGCATTACTACCCGAAGAGCGGGCGGCTGAATCCGTATCCGACCGGCATGCCGGCGAATGCCTGGGGCACGGCCTTCACCAAAGAAGGCCAGCCGATCATGGTGGCGGGCGCGGCGGGCATGTTTTGGGCGCGGCCGATGGAGGTGAGCACGTCGCTGGAAGAGGACTCGCACGTTTCCAATCGTCACGGCATCCCGCATTTCCTGCTGGAGCGTTTTCAACTGCCCTACAGCGGCCAGATCATCAAGACAGACGGCCTGCGGAAATTCTGCGGCGTGGACATCGTGGGGAACAAGCACTGGCCGGAGTCGATGCAGGACGAAGTCATCACCGGCGGGTTCTTTGAGAACGCGGTGTATCGCTACAAGCTCATCCCGCACAGCGAATTCCCCAGCGGCATGGAGGCCGTGGAACAGCCCGCGCTCATCACGAGCGACAACGTGGCCTTCCGACCGATCGACATCCGATTTGGGCCAGAAGGCGCACTCTACATCGCCGACTGGTATGATCCGATCATCGGCCACTATCAGGCGAGCTTCCGGCACCCGAATCGGGATGCGAAGCATGGGCGGATTTGGCGGGTCACTGCCAAATCACACGCGTTCGAAGAGCGGGGAGGCCGATGGGAGGCTTATCAGCAACATCGGCAAAAGATTCTGACACTTTCGACGAGTCTGCCGAGCCTAAAGGAGATCGAAAAGCAGACCAAAGATGCCAATCCGCGCGTACGCCTCGAAGCCGTCGTCGCAGCAGCAAAAGTCCAATCCACTGAAGCGATTAAAGTGGCATTGAAGGTGCTCGACCAGCCGATGGACAGTTTCATTGAGCGGACGTTGTGGCTGGCGGTGCATGCGACGGCACCGCAGTGGAAGCGCACTGTAGTCCCGCCTTTAGGCGGTAGATTGGAAGCCCCGGAGCCGCCTAAAGGCGGGACTACAATACTGGAGAGCCTGCCACCGAAGCACTTGGCATTTTTGGTGGAGAAGGAGGGAAGTACTGAGTTGCTGGGCATGGTGCGCACGATGCTGGCGCAGAAGGGCGAGACGATGTCGCCTGAGACGCGGCGTGGCCTGGTGGCGGCGCTGGTGCGCAAGGGGGAGCCGAATGACATGCTGATGGCGCTGAAGCTGGGCGTGAAGGATCAGGCGGTGATGGAGGATTTGGCCGCTGCGGCGGCTCAGCGTGGCCTCAAAACGCCGGAAGGGGCGGAAACTGTGCTGCTGGGGATTTTGAAGGACGGGAGCGAGGCGCAAAAGGCGGCGGCGTGTGTGCTGGCGGGCGCTTGGAGGCTCAGGAGCGCGGATGCCCTCATCCGCGAGCTTTTGAAGGCGGGTGAGGGCACCCGCGCTCCGGCCTTGCTGGCGCTCTCGCGATTAGGCGAGCCTGCTGAGACCTATGAGAGGTATGTGAATGATCTGATGCAAGCATGGCCGGTGCGCACGGCGGCTTTGACGGCGCTGGCGGAGAAAAAGCCGGTGCTGGCGGGTCAATTGGCCGCAGTAGCGATTTCGAGCATCACTGATGCGGAAACGATGCGGGCGTGGCTGGCATCGTTGTTGTCGCGTGATGCCTCTCTTGCGGCTTTGGCAAAGGCCTTGGATGACAAACGGTGCTCCGCTGAAGCGGCGAAGCTGGCGATGACCGTGCTGACAGCGGCAGGTCGTGGTGATGCGGTGCTGACGACGGCGTTTGGGAAGATTTTGGGCGTGAAGAACACCGTGCCGGCCTACGACGCAGCGTGGGTGGCCGCTCTGGCTGCGGAAGTGAAGGCGAACGGCGATGCCGCGAAGGGGAAGGCGGTTTTCCATGCGCCGCTGTCAGGTTGCATCGCGTGTCACAAGATCGGCGGGCAGGGCGGCATCGTGGGGCCGGAACTGGATGCGGTGGGCCGCGGTGTGCCGGTGGAGCTGTTGATTGAGGCCGTGGTATGGCCGAACCGGCAGATCAAGGAGGGCTATGTGGCGACAACGTTGAAGCTGAAGGACGGCCGCAAGCTGCAAGGCTACAAGGTGAGCGAGGCGGGCGGGGAGATGCAGTTGCGCGAACTGGCGAGCGGTCAGACGAGCCGTTTCACAACGGCGCAGATCGCCGAGCGTCAGGAAGCGGGCTCGCTAATGCCCGAGGGGCTGATCATGAACATGACGCGGGAGGAGCTGCGGAATTTGGTGGCGTATTTGGCGGGGCTGGGGAGGTGAGGAGGCCGGTCAAGGAGTAGTCAAGAAGGTGGCGGGCACGACACTTGACGACACTTGACCACGGCTTGACAGGCGAAGCCTTGACCCTGCTCCACCGCGCAACCCACGCACTCTCAATGCCAAGCACTGACGAGAGCCGGACGACTTCCTGTGGATACTGCGGACGTGAAGAACGCGCCTCACACTCAAGTTAACTGTACCCATTGTGGCTCACCGGTTCCGGCGGGCCGTGACGATGGGTTTTGCTGCGCTGGATGCAGCTATGTCCACGATCTCCTGCATCAGGAGGGGCTGGATCACTTCTACGACCTGAAAGGCAACGCGGCGCTGCCGCCCGTGGCACCGCAGGCGCTGCGAGAGCGGGATTATGAGTGGCTGACGCTTCTGAGCG
>CAXNGR010000219.1:0-6724 GCA_964201265.1 Verrucomicrobiaceae bacterium | reverse complement strand
CTGCTCGGCGTAGAGCCGGCGGATGGTGTCCACCGACTCGCCCCAAGAGAGAAACGTGGCGATGATGGCTCCGGTGCTGGTGCCCGCGATGAGATCGAAGTGATCCGCCAGTACGAGGTCTTTTTTGCCCGTGTGCTGGCGAAGCAGCTCCTCCATCCGGGCGAGCACCTCAATGGTGAACACGCCACGAATGCCGCCGCCATCCAGAGCCAGGATACGGCGGCGGGGTTTGTCCTGGGTCAGGAGATCGGGATGCATGGGAGATGTGTTCAACGAGGAGTCCTGAAACAGACCCTGCTAAGATTAAATCTGGGGATGGCAAACCACAAAGCTCAGAAATCAAAGAGCTGGACCATGGCCGTCAAAGATGGGCTTTTCATCTGGCATGCAATGCTGCTTCGACTGCCAGTCGAAGCACCTTCTCGCCTAGATCGATGCGACGAAGCATCCGCAGATTCACGGGCATCCCGCCCTCAGGAGTGTGCGGCTGCGCCGATTCCATGAGTGATCCGCGAGGACGCGAACCACCCCACGTGGGACGCGTAGGCTCCATGCTCAAACGCCCCCGTGCTGACGAACGCGATGATGCGCCTCATCACTTCGGCGGTGCAGGCACAAACTTTGCGGCGCGGTTCATGGCGTCGCGGTCGGTGGGGCGGTAGCGGAGGTATTCGCGGGCGGCGGCGGGGGAACCCTGGTCTTTGAGGGAAAGCAGGTATTCGTTGAAGGGCTGCTCGTCATAGGGTGATAGCGGGCGTGTGGCGGATGGGGAGAGCATCCATTTGGCCCAAAGCGTGGCGACTTCCTCGCCTGGAGCGGCCGTTTTCGGGATGGCGGCGGCGCGTTGCTCGAAATCCTCGAGTGTGAGGGATTCCAGACGACCTTCCTCGGTCAGATGGCGGCGGCCCAGGCCTTCGGCTAACTGGAGGAACCACTCCGGCAGCCGGGTGCCCTTCGGCGGCATGGGCACGGTGAAGAAACCGTGCTCGGAGACGCGGAAGAGCAGGCTTTTGCCATCGTCAGAGACGCGGGCGACGACGATGCCCTCTTGCTCAAGGCTGTCACGCGGCGTGTCGCGGATGCCTGGGGTGAGACAGTCGCCTGTGCGGAAGTTCCAGACGCGCATTTCACCAACGTCGGTGATGGTGACGAGACGCTCGTCGTCCGGGCTGAGCGCGATCACGGAAACAAACGAGTCATGGCGCATGCGCACGATGTTTTCGCGTGTCTGGAGGTCCCACACGCGCACCTCACGGTCGCGGCCGGAGGTGATGAGGAACTTTTCATCCATGGTCAAAGTGACCGCACCGACGGCGGGTGGATGATAAAATGGATCCCCGATGGGTTTGAGCGTCTTCGCATCGTAGATGAACACGGTCCCATCGGGATCAGCGGCGGCGTAGAGTGATTTCTGGCGGTTCGCACCGCCAGCCTCGGAGTCGCGGAGTTGATTGGGTGAGTTGTCCGGGCCTTTGAGGCGGGTGATGAGCTCTTTTTCGAGCACATCGACAAAACGGCGGCCAGACATGCGCTCATGGATGTTCCAGACCTGCACGGCGGCGATGCCACGTGGGGCAAAGGCCAGCAGAGAGCCGTCGTGGCTGATTTCGGTGTCACGCAGGGTGCGTTGCAGACGAGCCCGCTGAAGCGCGCCGGTTTTGCTGTCGAAGACGCTGACCTCGCCTTCTTTGGCGACGCCGATGACGAGGCTGGTGTCTCGGACCGTGGAGGCAACAAGCATTTCGCTACCATGCGGACGTGCGGGGAACCGGAGTTTGCCGTCCTCCAGCTTCCAATCGTAAATGTTGCCGGAGCCGTCGCCGACGATGATCGACTTGGCGTCAGTGCTGAAAGAGAGCGCGGTGATGGAGGAGGGATGCGAGAGCGGCGGCAGCACCTCGCCGCCATTGCGGAAGTTGCCGACGAAGACGAGGCCGTTGTTCATGCCGAGGGCGATGATTTCCTGCCGTGGTTCGATGGCGACGTGTAGCAGTCCTTTGTCCACCTCGATGGGATCGCCGACCGGTTGGCCGAGGCGCAGATCCCACGTGGTGGCAGAGCCGTCCGCGCCTGCGGGATTGATAGGATCCCCCCCGAAAATGGAGGCGGCAAAGATGCCTTCGTAATCGACCGTGATCTCGCTGACCACGCCGCCCTTTTGCTTCATGACGCGGGCGGGGTCCTGTGGCTGGCGCAGATCCCAGGCCTGCACGCCACCCATGCCGTCCGTGCCGATCTCGCTGCCGACGAGAAGCCTCACGCCGTTGCCAGAGAAAGCGATGCAGGTGACGAGGTTCGGCATGCGCGGCTGGAGGTTGCGACGTTTGCCATCCTTGAGGGACCACAGCTCGACACCGCCGTCCTCACGACCAATCACGGCGCTCATGCCGTCAGGAGTGACCTCAATGCAGGTGACCGGCACACCAGGCGGCATGGGATGATCCGTGCGCTCGCCGGTTTTCAGCTTCCAGATGGAGATGACCTCGCGTGACGGTGGCCCTTCGCGCACGGGGGCAGGCATGGATTTGGGCGTGATGCCGCAAACAGCCAGCACCACGTCCGCCTCCTGGCTGATGGCGACTTTGGCGGCATCGGTGGCTCCCTCAGGCAGATTGAGCGGCGGGGTGTCCGGGCGGATGAGATGAATGTTGGCCAGCAAGGAGAGCAGGTTCGTGGCAGCGATGTCGTTGGCCGGATCAGTGCGCAGCGAGCGAGCGAGGTAGGCCACCGCGTCGTCATTTTGGCCATTGTCCATGCGCTGGCGGGCCATCTGCTCGTCGGAGCGGCTGTAGGACTTGCGCAGGTTTTCGCGACCCAGCTCGGCCTCGGCGCGATTGCGCTCGGCTTTGAAATACATCGCGGTGCTGGTGATGCCGCCAGTGATGACGGCGAAAGCGATGGCCACAGCAGCGGCGACAGCCACGCGGTGACGGCGCACGAAGCGTCTGATCAGGTAGCCACGGCTCGGCGGGCGGGCGGTGATCGGCTCGTAGCTCAGGTAGCGCGTGATGTCGTCCGCAAGATCGTCCGCACTGCCGTAGCGCCGGTTCGGGTCACGTTCGAGCGCCTTGAGCGCGATCCAATCGAGGTCTCCCTGGACGGTCGGCTCGATGGTGGAGGGCTTGGGCGGATCTTTCTCCGCCAGATCGCGCAGCAGGACGTGGATCGGCTTCTGCGCGATGTCCGAAGGTGTGATGAGCGGCTTGCCGCAGATCAGTTCAAAGAAGACGCCGCCCAGCGCATAAACGTCGGAGCGTGTGTCCACGTGCGAGCTGCCATTCTCGATCTGTTCCGGGCTGATGTAGCCCGGTGTGCCGACGAGCTGATCCACCCCGGTGGCGATGGTATGGCCGGAGCCTTCGCCTTCCAAAACCTTCGCGATGCCAAAGTCGATGACCTTGGGCACGGCTTTTCCAGCCTCGTCCATCACCATGATGTTGCCGGGCTTGATGTCGCGGTGGATGATCCCTTTTTGGTGCGCGTGATTCACCGCACGGCAGACCGGAATGAACAGTGCCAGACGCTGGCGCAGGTCCAGCTCGTTCTGTTTGCAGTAGCTGGTGATGGAGCGGCCCTTCACCATCTCCATCACGAAATAGGGAGCGCCGATGTCCGTCTCGCCCGCGTCCAGGATGCGCGCGATGTTCGGATGCTCCATGATGGCGAGCGTGCGCTGCTCGATGGCGAAGCGGCCCAAAATATCCGCCGAGGTCACGCCCGCCTTCACGATCTTGACCGCCACGATGCGGTGGATCGGCTTCACCTGCTCCGCACGGTAAACGACGCCGAAACCGCCCTCGCCGAGCTTGTCGAGCAATCGGTAGCGGTCGCCGATCCAGCCATCGTTCCCGGTGAGGGACTCCATGTGAGAACGCGGCTTGCTGGCGCCCGTTCCTGTCCCGGGTCCGCGAGTGGCCGCAGGCAGTCCACCGTGGCTCGGCATCGTGGCGGCACCGGGCATGGTGGGCTGAATGGTCGGCTGCCGGTTCGTCGGGATCGCGATGGTCTGATCCTCCGGGCCGAGCGTGATGTTGCTGGTGTCCATCGGCGGAGCGTATTTCCCACCCATTGTGGCCGCTGGCAGGCTGCGGCTCGGGTTGGGAATGGCGATGGTCTGATCCTCCGGTCCCAGCGTCATCGCGCCCGTGGGCGATTCCGCCGGAGGCTGCGGCGCGCCCATGGTGGGCGGTGGCTGGCCTTTTTTGAAGTTTGGCACCGCGATCGTCACATCCTCCGGCCCCAGCGTCACGTTTCCCGTGTCGAACGCAGGTGTTTCCTTGGGATCAGCGGGAGAGGGGGAGTCCGAGTTGGGTTTCACAGGCAGAAAAAGTAAATTCCGGGCACTGTTTCAGAGAACCGCCTTCCCGGCAAGCCTTGTGAGGCGGTGGGAGGAGAAAAGGAGCCACCTCACTTGAACCACCGCAGCCGCAGGCTGTTCAGGATCACGGAGAGGCTGCTCAGGGACATCGCCACGCTGGCGATCATTGGATTGAGCAGCCAGCCGGTGAAGGGATACAAGATTCCGGCCGCCAGCGGGATGCCGAGGCCGTTGTAGAGGAACGCAAACCACAGGTTCTGCCGGATGACCTGCATCGTGGCGCGGCTGAGGGCGAAGGCTTGATGTAAGGCGCGCAAATCACCCTTCACCAGCGTGACGGCGGCGCTTTGGATGGCGACTTCTGTGCCGGTGCCCATGGCGATGCCGACATCGGCGGCGGCGAGCGCGGGCGCGTCGTTGATGCCATCTCCCGCGAAGGCCACATGGCGGTCTTTGCCTCTGGCCTGATACACATGCAGCAGCTTCTCCTTCGGTGAGACCTCGGCGGTGACTTCATCAATGCCGAGATCTTTCGCCACACGCTGTGCGGTGGTCAGCGCGTCGCCGGTGATCATCTGGAGCTTTAAACCCATGGCATGGAGCGACTCGATGGCTTTGGGCGTGGTCTCTTTGACCTTGTCCTTGATGGCGATGAGGCCGAGTGGCTTCTCATTGAGCACGACGATGACCACGGTGCAGCCCTCGGACTGCAACTGCACGGAACGCGCCTGGCATTCGGCATCAAGAAAGACGCCGTTCTTGTTCAAAAACGCCGCCTGGCCGACGAAGACCTCGCTCTCGCCGATGTTCCCGAGCACACCGCCGCCGACCACGGCTTGAAAATCCGTGACGGCAGCGAGCGGGATGCCACGCTCCTTGGCGGCATTCACAATGGCGGTGGCAAGCGGGTGCTCGCTGGCAGACTCGACCGCAGCGGCGCAGGCGAGCAGATCACGCGCGGAAAGGCCGGGCAGCGGGAAGATTTCAAAGACGGTGGGTCGTCCTTCCGTGAGCGTGCCGGTCTTGTCGAGCATCAAGGTGTCGATCTGTTGCAGACGCTCCAGCGTCTCGGCATTCTTGATCAACACGCCAAGCTGCGCCCCGCGCCCAAGGCCGACCGTGACGGCCATCGGCGTCGCCAAACCGAGCGCACAGGGGCAGGCGATGATCAAAACAGCCACCGCGTTCACCACCGCGAAAGCGAACGAGGGCTGCGGGCCAAACTGCCACCACAGCAGAAACGTCAGCACGGCAATCAGCACCACTGCTGGCACAAACCAGGCCGAGACACGATCCGCCAGCCGCTGCACCGGCGCACGGCTGGCCTGCGCCTTCGCGGTCATTTCGACGATCTGGCTCAGCAGCGTGTTCGCGCCGACCCGTTCGGCGCGCATGAGGAAGGTGCCGGTGCCGTTCACCGTGCCACCGGTCACTGCGGCGTTCGCCGCCTTCGTCCGCGGCATGGATTCGCCCGTAAGCATGGATTCATCCACGGCGGAACTGCCTTCCGTGACGACGCCATCCACCGGAATGCGCGCACCGGGTTTAATGCGCAGCACGTCGCCGATTTGGATGTCATCCACGGCTGTTTCGAACTCCTGACCGTCACGCACGAGCAACGCGGTTTTTGGCGCGAGGTTCATCAGCGCACGAATCGCCGAACCGGTGGCGCTGCGGGCGCGGAGTTCGAGAAGCTGGCCGATCAGCACGAGCACGGTGATGACCGCCGCGCTTTCAAAGTACAACGTCATGCCGCCATGCGTGGCCTCATGCGGCAGCCAGCCTGGCGCAACGAGTGCCACAAGGCTGTAAAGCCATGCCGCCAGCACTCCGAGTCCGATGAGCGTGAACATGTTAAAGCGCAGCGTGATCAGCGAGCGGCCAAACCGCACCAGCAGCGGCCAGCCGACCCAGAAGACAACCGGTGTGGACCACACGAACTGCATCCAGCCGGAGGCATCGTGCGGGATGTCACGGATGACCGGCAGATCCATGCCCATCGAGAGCAGCACGACTGGCATGGTCATGGCGGTGCTCCAGCGCACGCGCCACCACAGGTCACGCACTTCCTCATCGCCACCATCACCACAGCATTCGGGTTCGCTGCGTTTGGCGAGCGGGTTTTTCTCCAAGGCCATGCCGCATTGCGGGCAGGCACCGGGTTTGTCCGAGCGCACGCCCTCGCACATCGGGCAGATGTAAGGTGAGGGCGGCAGGTTAGCCACAACCGCAGGCTTCTCCTCAGACGAGGAGCAGTGCGGGCAGGAGTTCGTCGCGTTGGGTTGCATTCGTGGGCAAAGTAGCCGCACAAACAACGCCATCACCAGACGATTCTTGGCGAATGCTGCCTCACCCCTTCGTGATGCACTCGTCAAGATTGAGAATCGCGCTCGCCACCGCATACCA
>CAXNGR010000218.1:0-6725 GCA_964201265.1 Verrucomicrobiaceae bacterium | reverse complement strand
GGGCAGCCAGACTTCGATATGGATGTTCGAGCCCTTCGCCGGATTGAGCGTTAGCTTCACGATGGTTCGCGTCGCCGTCGCATCGCGCTCCACGGTCGTGATCGTCGCCGTATCGATCTTCAGCGCCCGCAGCGCGGCCAGCTTTTCATCGACCGCAGGCGAAGTTTGGCCAAAGGCTGAAAAACTACTGAGCAGAGCCGCGAGGCCGAGGGATGTGAGCTTTTTGATCATGGAAGCGGGCAAGTTCAGGGGAGGAGTCGATCACGCAATGATGAACAGCAAGGCCAACCGCGGCAGGCGGCTGCAAAGCCGATAGAGCCACGACACATCAAGCGTCATAGAAAGCCCCCCCCCATTTTGAATCACAAGTTCGCCATTTCCCGAATTCCCCGCCGTGGCCTGATGGCCATGACTTGGCTCGTCATCGCCTCCACTTCCGCCCTGCCCAGCCGGGCACAGACAGCGGAGGACAAGGAAGCGGATGCCATGCTCGCGGAGGCGAAAAAATCCTTCAGGGAGCACGTCGAGCCCTTCGTGAAGCAATACTGCGTCGAGTGCCATGGGGATCGTCCCAAAGCCGGGCTGAATCTGAAAGTCGCCGTGAACAAGCCGGGAAATCCGGCCTTCTCGCGCAAGTGGATGGAATGCATCGCCAACGTCAACGCGCACGACATGCCGCCCGACGACGCAGATCAGCCCACCGACGAGGAGCGCCAGCGCTTCCTCGATGCCCTCGCCAAGATCAAATACCTCAGCGCCCGCGATCCCGGCCCCTTCGTCATCCGCCGCCTGACGAAGTCGGAGTATGGCAACACGCTGCATGATCTGCTCGGCGTCGATGCCTCAGTCGCCGCTGAACTGCCAGACGAGGTGGCTGGCGAGGGCTACATGAACTCGCTCTCGCCGCTGCAATCCGAGCAGTATCTCAGCATCGCGAACGCAGCCTTGCAAAAGATGCCCGCCGAGGCCCAGACACGACTCCTGGGGGACAAAAACGCCGACGTCCGCGAAGTCGCACGAACTCTCGCCCGCCGCGCCTATCGCCGACCACCCACAGAGGCGGAACTCGACGTACTCGTTCGCGTCTTTGATCTCGGCCGCACGAACAAACTCGACCACACCGCCTCCCTTCGCCTCATGCTCAAAGCGGTGCTCGTCTCCCCGCAGTTCCTCTTCATCACCCCCGCGAAGGAAACGGACGCCAGCCAGAAGATCGTGCCGCTGGATGATTACCAGCTCGCCTCGCGCCTCTCGTATCTGCTTTGGGCCACCATGCCCGATGCCGAATTGTCCGAGCTGGCCGATACTGGAAAGCTTCACGAGCCCGCCGTGCTCAAGGCGCAAACTAAGCGCATGCTCGCCGATCCGCGCTCACGGGCCCTGTTCGACGGCTTTGGTGCCCAGTGGCTCGGACTCGGGGAACTCAAGGACAAGACCTTCGATCCCACCAAATTCCCTCAAATGACCGGCGAGATGCGTAGCGCCATGGTGGACGAAGCGCGGCTGTTCTTTGACAGCATTGTGCGGGAAAATCGCAGCGTCGTCAGCTTCGTGGATAGTGATTACACCTTCCTGAACGGCACCCTCTCCACGCTTTACGAAATGGAAAAGACCGTCACCGGACCGCAGATGCGAAAGGTGAAACTCACGAACCCCAATCGCGGCGGCATTCTCGGCATGCCAGGCATCTTGGCGACGACCTCCTTCCCCAACCGCACCAGCCCAGTGAACCGTGGCGTCTGGGTACTGGAACAGGTGCTGGGAGAGCATGTGCCGCCCGCACCGCCGAATGTGCCGACCTTGGAAAAACAGGACCAAAAGAAGGTCGGCAATCTCACCCTGCGTCAGCGCACCGAGTTGCATCGCACCAATGCCGTGTGCAACAACTGCCACAAGATCCTCGATCCCATTGGCTTCGGCCTGGAAAACTTTGACGCCATTGGCCGCTGGCGTGACCAGGACGACACTGGCGGCAAGATCGACGCCGCAGGCGAGCTGCCCGGCGGCAAACGCTTCTCCTCCCCCAAAGAATTGAAGAGCATCATCGCCGCCCGGAAAGACGACCTCGCCCGCAACCTCACCGAAAAGCTCCTCGCCTACGCGCTCTGCCGAAAGCTGGGCGGCTACGACGAGATCGTGGTGGATCGAATGATGAAAACCATCACGAAGGACGGTTATAAGATGCAGACGCTCATCACCGAGATCGTCACGAGTTATCCCTTCACGAACCGCCGCATTCAATAACACGCCCCTGAGAAACAACGCCCTCATTGATCGCCGAACCTGCCTGAAAGGTGTCGGAGCCTCGCTCGCGCTGCCGCTTTTGGAAACCATGGGCTGGGCCGAGGCCGTCAGGGGCAAGGTGGTCAAGCCGCCGGTACGCATCGGCTTCATGTACATGCCGCATGGCGTGATCATGGATCAGTTCTGGCCGGCGAATGCGGAGAGCTTCTTGAAGTCTCCGCCACCCGCTTTGGAATCACTGCGGCCGATCCTCGACCAGATTCTGCTGACGAAGGGCATCTCGGGCGTGCCGATCTCTCCTTTCAATGGCGCTCCTCATGCGCTGGAGCTTTCCACCTGGCTCACCGCGCGACTGCCGGACGCGGACAGGCGCAATCAGATCAACATCGCCATCTCGGCGGACCAGATCGCCGCGAATTACATGGGCGGACTCACTTCTCTGCCCTCGCTGGAACTCGCGACGATGCCGCAGACGCACAAGGAGAACCAGGAAGGGCTCAATGAGGGCTACTACTCGCATTGCAGCTACCGCTCGCCCACCCAGGCCGTGCCTGCGGAGACAAATCCGCGCAACGTGCTGAACCGCCTGTTTGGAAAGTCTGACAAGCCCGGAAAGGCGGGACAAACCGACCCGCTGGATCGGCAGATGCTCGATCTGGTCATCGGTGGAGTCAAAGATCTGCGGAAGAAGCTACCGCAAAATGATCAACACAAGCTGGACGAATACCTCGACAGCGTGCGCGCCGTGGAGCGTCGCATCGCCGCCATCGAGTATCGCCAGAAGGAGGCGGCTTTGGAAAAAGCAGGCGTCGCTTCCAGCAAACGCAACGCCTCCGACTCCCCGCCCATCGAGATCAAGATCCCGGTGGGCGACAAGCGCAGCGAATACATGCAGGTGATGTGCGACCTCAACGTGCTCGCCTTCCAGAGCGACACCACCCGCGTCAGCACCTACATCGGCTCCACGCCGAACGGTGTGTCCTATCCCGAACTCGGCTTCACGGACACGCATCACTCACAGACCCATCACAACAACGAGGCAGTCAAGTCAGGCAAAGTCGCCGCCATCACCAAGTTCAACATCGACCAGT
Organism: Verrucomicrobiaceae bacterium; assembly: GCA_964201265.1. Taxonomy (GTDB): domain Bacteria; phylum Verrucomicrobiota; class Verrucomicrobiia; order Verrucomicrobiales; family Verrucomicrobiaceae; genus Prosthecobacter. Next base: position 3,390 of record CAXNGR010000218.1, on the reverse strand, counting down.
TCGCCTACATGGTGAAAAAGATGGCCAGCCTGCGTGAAGGCGAAGGCACCCTGCTCGACAACTGCATCATGATGTGGGGCAGCGGCCTTGAGGACGGCAACAAGCATTCCCGTGAGAACCTGCCCTTCATCATCGCCGGCAAAGGCGGCGGCTCCGTGAATACGGGACGCTTCTTCGCCAACACCAAAGGCAATCAAGGTGACCTGCTGACCACCATCCTCGCCTGTGCCGGTGTGCCGCTGGATCGCCCCATCGGCATCGCGACGAAGCAATTGACCGAGATGATGAAGATGTGAAGTCGGCGGCGAGGCAATGGCGGCTCTCAATTGAACAAGTTTCGCAGCAGCGACGCCGGACGTCGCGTCGTTATCCTTGGCATGAAGCTGTTCGCGTTTTCACTGATCGCCCTGACGGCAGTGGTGAGTGCCTTGGCCGTTGAAGGGAGCAAGCCAGCTTACGAGCCGGATGAGTTCTTCCGCACCCAGATTCTACCGATCCTCCAAACACGCTGCTACGAATGCCATTCGCGCGAACATGAGGCCGAGGGCGAGCTGTTCCTGGATTCCAAGTTGGGATGGGAAACCGGTGGCGAGAACGGCCCGGCGGTGAAGCCCGGTGATTTAAAGAACAGCCCGCTCATCCAGGCCATCCGTCACCTCGACTCCGACAGCGCCATGCCGCCGAAGAAGAAGCTCCCGCCCATCGAAATCGCCCTGCTGGAGACGTGGGTGCTGCTCGGCGCGCCTGACCCGCGCACAGCACCGACGAAACGGTGAGCACGGCTCACTGCCCTTCCCAGAGCTTCACGTCATCAATCTGGCAGGTTCCTAAATCGAGGGCTTTGAAGTCGATCTGCGCTTGGCCGGTCATGTCGATGTTCTGGCTGTCGAAGCGGTGCTTCTTGCCGTCAATCGTGAGGATCAGTGTGCCCTTCTTCAGCTCAATGGCGACGTCATGCCATTGGTTGAGTGAGAAAAGAGGCGACTCCACGGGAAGCGTTTCGACGCTCTTTTTGATGGTCAGTGTCGTGGCCTTTTCGCTGAACGTGATCGTGTGAATGTGGTGGCCGATGTCGAGAAGCGGGAAGCCTTTCTTGAAAGCCTCGCCATCATAGCGGACGCGCAGGGTGCAGACGAAATTCTCCGGCACCTTCTTGAGCCAGATCACCGGCTTGAATCCGGCATGGGCCTTGTCGCCCTTGGCGATCATCTTTTCCTGAAACTCCTTCGAAGATTGGCTGCCCGTGAGCACGCCGTCTTTGATGACCCAGGTGCTGCTTTGCCGGATTTCCCAAAAGTCGGTGTTCAGGGTTCCATCGAAGCTGTCGGCATAGATGAGCTTGGTGCTTTGAAACAGCTCCGGCTTGTACTCAGGGGTGGCGGCCTTGAGTAAAGTAGCTGACGTAAGAGCCAGGAGGACGAGTGAGAAACAGAAGATGCGTGAAGAAATGGCCATGAGATCTCTGGGAACGCGAACAATGACCGTGTCTTGCGTGGCAACCAGTGGCGCGGGTCCCCATTTCTTCCAAAGAAGGAATCACACACGGCCAAATATCCGCGCCAATTCATGAGGATGTGTTGCCGGGGCGTCGATCCTGCGACAGGCGTTGTCAGATGAATTCCTTTCCTCCCCGCAGCACAACCAACCAACCCACGACCTGGATTGCAGCGGGAGAACGCGCGGCTTTTGAAGCGGCTGGCACGAATGCTCATCGGCTGGCTTCGGGTTCGGAGGGCTGGGTGGAGCGACTGGGGGATGATGCGATGATCTCGCACAAGAATGACGCGGCACTGGCCGAGCTGGCCGCCGGACTGGAGGCATGGAGTGCGCAGGCGAATTGGACGCCAACGCGAGTCTTCACGCGCTTCCTGCCGTTGAAAAATCATGAGCGCGTGTCGCCCATCCTGCGCTCTGGCGATGCCTCATTGCCGATCACCACCGTTGTGACGGAGGCGGGCATCCGTTATGGCCTGGATTTCGGCACGGGATATAGCCACGGCTTGTTTCTGGATCAACGCGCCAATCGTGCCATGCTGAAAACGCTGCGTCCAAAGCGGCTGCTGAACACCTTTGCCTACACCTGCAGCTTCAGTGTGGTGGCTGCCCTCACGGGCGCGGAGACAGTGAGCGTGGATCTGTCCCGCAAGTCGCTGGACCGCGGCAAACAGAACCTAGCCCTCAATGGCATTGAGGCGGCGGGGCATCGTTTCATCAATGACGACGCGCTGGAACTGCTGCCGAAACTGGGACATCGAGGCGAGCGCTTTGATGCCATCATCCTCGATCCTCCGACCTTCTCACGCGGCAACAACGGTCGCCGGTGGCAGGTGGAGCAGCATTTTGAAGACCTGATGCTCGCGGCGCTGGAGGTGGCCGGCCCCACCTGCGCGATCCTGCTTTCCACCAACTGCACGAAGCTCAATCCAACCGTTCTGGAACGTCAGGCTCGTGCCTGCGCGAAGATCAAGCGCCGTGCCACGGATTACATACGCGCGGTAGCAGAAGTCGATTTCCCGCCGGGTCACGGCGCCAGCACCCTTTGGATGATGGTCCGCTGATTCAGTCCGCCAGCCAGGACTTCATGCGCTCGCCCATCACATTCGCGATGGCGGCATTTCCTGCGGCATCGGGATGCACGCCATCTTTAAGCAGTGCGCCAGCAGGCACGACACCGAAGAGGCTGATGAAGTCGCTTTGTGTCTCGGTGGCGAGTTTGGCAAAAGCATCGCCGAGTTCGCGCAATTTCGCCTCGCGTTGATTACCGATAGGCTTGGTCGGCCCGAGGGCGGCCTTGTTGATGTTGGTGGGGCCGACGAGGAGCACTGAAAGTTTCGTACCATAGGCCAGCCGCGCCTTCTCGATCATCGCACGCACGTTCGCCACAGCCTTCGGGACGCAGGCAGCGGTGATGTCACGCGAATCGTTCATGCCGAGGGCGATCACGAGCGCGTCTGCCTTCGAATGTCTCAAAAGCATCGCCTCGAACTCCTTCACCGAAGCGGTCGGGCGACCGCCCTTGCCTTCATTGATGAGTGACAGCGTCCCGCTAGACTTTTTCTCAATCTGCTTCACCCAGCCTCCGCCAGAGGTGATGGAATCACCAAACATGATCACTGTTCGCGGCGGCGGGCTGTTTTGAGCGAATGCAGCACTCTTCAGAGCCAGAAGGAGGAGTAGCAGACGAATCATGATGGCATGCTGCGGATCTAGGCCGTGTTTGAAAACTTGTCGATTGGCGGATTTGGAGAGTTGAAGTAGAAGGGAGTGCCGATGAAAACACAACGCTTTGCATGGTGGGGGCCGCTCAAGCAGCGGCTCAAAAAAATGGTGCGCTGAAAGCGGGAGGCAGACCCAGGGCAGGATTGGACATGGTGCTTGATGCGTTGTTCT
>CAXNGR010000217.1:0-6729 GCA_964201265.1 Verrucomicrobiaceae bacterium | reverse complement strand
GCGATGGCCTCGCGCACGCGTTTGTCCATCGCGGCACGGATGGTCTCGTACAAATCGGTCTGCGCCTTGCCGAGCTCGATGGTGTTGAGGATTTCGGTCTTCGGCGGCAGTTCTTTGGCCACGGCATCTTTCGTGCGGCGCAGCAGCAGCGGCTGAATGCGAGTGGTCAGCTGCTTCTGACGCTCCGCATCGGCATCGCGCTCGATGGGATTGCGGTAATGCTGGCGGAAGGTGTCGGCGTCGCTGAGCAGGCCGGGCATGAGGAAGTTGTAAAGGCTCCACAGCTCGCCGAGGTGGTTTTCCATCGGTGTGCCGGTGAGGCAAAGGCGATGTTTGGCCCTCAAGCCGCCGCAGACCTGCGCGGCGAGGCTTTTGGGGTTCTTGATGTTCTGCGCTTCATCCAACGCGACGATGTGCCACTCCTGCGCCTGCATGACATCGACATCACGCACGAGCAGCGGGTAGCTGGTGACGACGAGGTCGTATTGCTTCAAATGCTTGAAGTCGCTTTTGCGCGACTGGCCGTGCATGAGCAGCAGACTCAGCGTGGGCGTGAATTTGATCGACTCGTTGATCCAGTTCCGCAAAACGCTCGTTGGTGCAACGATGAGGCAGGGATGCGTCATGCGGCCGCTTTCCTTCTCAATGAGGATGTGCGTGAGCGTCTGGATCGTTTTGCCCAGGCCCATGTCATCGGCCAAAATGCCGTGCAGGCCGAACTCGCGCAGAAATTGCATCCATGACGCTCCTTCGCGCTGATAATCGCGCAGACTGGCTTTCAGCGTCGCCGGCGGGTCGATCAGCGCGATGCGCTGGAAGTTGCCGAGACGCTGCGCGAGCGCCGAAAGCTCCTCTGGGGCGCGAATGGGCAGTCCGTCGAGCGTGGCGAGCTGTGCGGCGCGGAGTTTGTCGATCTGGAGCTTGCCGTCTTTGCGAACGGGACGTGTGGCGAGCAGTTCATCAAAGAAACGCAGCAGAACGAGCAGCCGCTCCGCAGGCACGGAGAGCACGTTGCCGCTGTCTCCGCCGAGCGAGAGCAGGAAACGCTGATTGAGGTTTTTCTCCAAGACGGAGGCGTTGAGCCCCTGGTCGATGCAATCGACGAGCAGCGGAACGAGCGAGAGTCGTCGGCCTTCGATCTCGACGCCGAGATCGAGTGCGAACCAGTCCTTGCCGCCTTGGTCGCTCTGGAGATCGCTGAACCACGCGTCTTCGGCTGCTTCGTGGATTTGGAAGCCGATGTTTTCCGGCACTTCGACACGCCAGCCGGTCTCGCGCAATTTCGCGACCTGATCTTTGAGGAATTGCGCCCAGAACAAGGACTGATCACCCGAGACGGCCATGAAGCCGAGCGTGGACTCCTCGGCCTTGGTGCCAGGCAGCGCTTCGGCGAAGGGTTTGAAGCTCAGCGCGGACAAATCGGTTAGCAGCAGCCGCTCGGAGCGCAGATTGCGCACCAAGGTGTGCTGCTGGCCGCTTTCATCGCTCCACTGATGCGCTGGGCTGCGCACGAGCATCTCAAAGCGGCGCGGGCAGCCCTCATACTCCACGCAGGGCTGCGCGATGGCGATGCTGCGCGGCGTCCAGCCGCCGATGCCACGCTTCGCGTTGATCTGTGGCACCTCCACGGCGATGCGGCGCACGACGAGCACCGGCTTTGGCTCCGTCGGCGGCATCTCGACGGTTTCGGGAGCAGGAGCGTCCTGCTCTTCCGGCGCGGGCGAGGCTTTCTCCTGCACACGGGCCATTTTCTCGATGCGTTGGCGGCCTTCCTCAATGTCGAGCATCAGCATGAGCGCGGCGGCATGCTGGCAGAGCGTTCCTTGCACGCAGGTGCAGTGCGAGGTCATGGCCAGAGAGCCATCCTCACGCAAACGCAGATGCGCTGTGACGGAGGCGGTGTTGAACAAGCCGGTGCCGATGCCCGCGATGATCTCCACCTCGGTCTCCGCGCAGACGTTGACTCCCGCGAGTCCGATGTCGCCATGCTTGACCAAGCGCCCGCCTTCTTCGATCTGCTGCCGCCGGAACAGCCACAGCCATGACTTGGAGCGCACCTGCGCCCAGAGCTGAGGGAATGAGAAGCCGCCGATGACCATCAGATCAGAACGGCGTCGTTTGGATAGGTTGCAACCAGTCCCTGGTCGAGCGTGGCGACCTTGCCAGCGTTTCGCCGTGCCAACTCGACCAGCCAAGCGTCAGTGACCTGTCGATGACCTTGGAGCTGGTGGTTAGGCACCTCGCGATAAGGCAGATCGTCAGCCAGGTAGTCATGCAAAGGATGAGCCTCAATGTCCGCAAGCGCTTTCCAGGCGGCTTCGGCGCTACCATTCTTGGCATATAACATGTGCATGCGAAGCAATGTGCCCTGGGTGACCGAGCATGTGGCAAAGCGCTCTATGATTCCGCCCAGCCAGTTCACCGCCTGCTGATGATGGGCGTGATCTTTCACGACGAGGGCTACTAGTACGTTGCCATCAGGCATCCAGATCATGCCTTGCCTTCACGATAAAGTTCCTCTTCTGCTTTGAGAACATCCCCGGTGGTGAATGGTTTTCGACCTTCTGAAACGGGTATCTTGTATCCGTGCGGCATTTTTGCTGGAGCAGGCTTTCGCAAGCTTGGCAGGCGGCACAGGGCGCGTTTCACCACGCTGCTAACGCTGGCGTGCTCCTGCTTTGCCAGTGCCTCCAATCCTGCGTAGGTTTCGTCGTCGATTTCAATCGTGTGCATAGTCGAAAATGCCTGTTCGATGACCGTCTGTCAAACGCGGTGCTGGAAGCCTGACGTTGACGAGGAGTGGGAATCCAGGGAGGGCTTTTTCCGCTTCTTCGTCACCGGCTTTTTTTTGCGCTATGAGCGCACATGGCGGCGCTGTGCGGCTCACAGCTCGATCTTCATCGGCGGCGGCGGGGCGAGTTTCAAAGCTGGGCCGTCTTCTGTTTCGTTGACGGCATCCACCGGCAGAGCCTTGCGCACAGGGGTGCCATCGTCGTTGACGGGGCGTGCGCGGGGAATGGCCTGCTCGGAGGCGTATGGATCATCACCGATGACGGTGAGGGCCTGCATGCGTATCGGCTCGATGTGAAACCACTTCGAAGCGTCGGCGATCATCGGAGCGGTCTCGATGCCGAAGCTGTTCTGGTGCTGGAATTGAGCGATCTCCTTCGGCAGGCCTTCGCCGGTGTGCGCAGGGCAGAATCCTTCCAGCGGTGTGCCGGCGCGGATGTACTCGAAGTAGGTAGCGCGGACGGATTTTTCTACCCCCGCAGCATCCTTGACCTTCTCATAGCAATAATCCGTGGCGCGCATGCCGCTGCGCTGGCAGATCTCCACACGCTCGGCGGTCTGCGGCGGGGCGATCTCCTGCGGCGTGTAGCGCGCGGTGCTGGCATTGACCATGTCCACCCAAGCGGGCAGGAGCACGCGGTTGGAGAAGGCTCCGGGGTAGATGGTCTTCTGCTTGTCAAAGCCCGCCCACACCCCGCACGTGATGCTGGAGGTGTAACCAAGGAACCACAGATCCTTGAATTCGTAATGCGTGCCGGTTTTGCCGCCTGCGGGGAAGTCTCCCAGCTTGTAGTCCGTGACGGCCGGGCTGCCGGTGCCGCGGTGCAGGGCATCGACGAGGCAGGTGTGCGTCTGATACGCGGCGATGGGGTCCATGCTCTGCGAGGTCTGCAGCTCGGATGCGGCGATTTGGAACACCGCCTTGCCATTGCTGTCGGTGATGCGCTGGATGAGGTTGAGCTTTTGCGGACGGTTGCCGAGGGTGGGGAAGTTTGAATAAGCGAGGCACATCTCGCTCAGGCGCGCTTCACTGGCACCGAGGAAGGTGGAGGGATAGTCGCGCATCTCGGAGGTGATGCCCGCTTTCTGCGCGACTTGCTTGACCATCGGGACGCCCACGCGCTCGCCCAGACGCACGGTGGCGGAGTTGCGGCCCTGCACCAGTGCCTCGCGCGAGCTCATGGGGGCCTGCGACCACTTTGGATCAGCCACCTCCGCGCCCCACTCGCCCAAGATGCCGGTGAGACCGCCGATCATCACGCGGCGGTTGTCCAGTGGTGCGTCATCGACCTTCGTGCCAGGGTAAAGCCCCTGGCTGCTGAAGGCGGCGGCATAGACCAGCGGGGTGAAGGCCGTGCCGACGGGGCGCACGCCGTCGGTGGCGCGGTTGAACTGGCTGTCGCCAAAATCCCGGCCGCCCACCATCGCTAGGATACTGCCGTCCTTGTTGTCGATCATCAGGGCAGCGGCCTGAAGGTATTCAGGCATCGGTTTCGGCGTGCTAGGATCGATCTCGCCGCGTTTCAAGCGGGCGCGGTAGTCGCTGATGATGGAGCGAAACTGCTCGAAGGTCTGGTGCTCGTAGCCTGGGCGTTTTTCCACCTCGGCCATCTGCTTGCTGAGCGCGGTCTCGGTCGTCTTCTGCAAATCCTGGTCGATGCTGGTGTAAATGCGGAAGCCGCCGATGGAGGCGCGCTCCTCGCCCACGATGTCCACGACCTCACGCCGCACGGCGTCGAAGACGTAGCTGAGGCGCGGGTCGCTGGTCTGCGGTGCGGTGACGAGCGGCTTGTTCTTCAAACGCGCAGCGTCCTCCGCAGCGAGCGTGCCCTCGGCGGCCATGCGGTCGAGCACATAATTTCGCTCCTTGAGGGCGCGTTGCGGATTGCGCAGCGGCTGGATGTTGTTTGGGCTTTTGATGAGGCCGCAGATGGTGGCGGACTCCTCAATGGTCAGTTCCTTGACATCCTTGCCAAAGTAACCCCGCGCTGCCGCCTGCACGCCGTAGAAGTTCAGGCCGAAAAAGATGCGGTTGAGATACAATTCGAGGATCTCTGGCTTCGAGAAGTGTTTCTCGATGCGCTGGGCGATGAAGGCCTCCAGGATCTTGCGCTTGTAGCTCTTTTCCAGGAGCTGGAAGGTCTGACGCGCGAGCTGCTGGGTGATCGTGCTGGCGCCCTGCGTCACCTGGCCCGCGCTGAGGTTTTCCTTCACCGCACGACCGAGGCCGATGTAATCGACGCCGTCATGCTTGAAGTAGCGGGAGTCTTCCTGCGCGACGAGCGCGTCGATGAAATGCTGTGGCACGTCGGTGATCGGCACTGGGGTGCGGTTCAGCACATAGAGGCGGGACATCTCGTCCCCGTTGCGGTCAAAGATGATGCTGGCGGACTCGAGTTTCTTGAGCTCCTCCAGGTCAAACTTCTCCGCATCCCGCCGCAGCGGGGCGACGATCACGCTGTAAACGCCGAACGCGGCGACGACGCCGAGGATGAACAGCGCCACCAGCGCACCGAACCAGCCACGGCGGTAAAAGGGGAGTTTCAGGCCGGATTCACCGCGCCAGTTGCGTTCAGGCTTCACATCGAGATCATCACGAAACATGGCTTTTGGAAAAGAATTGGGCCGGGAAACTACCCGCCCTTCACAATCCGCGCCAGTTCTTTCCCGTCCTGCGCATGTCCTCATTGCCTCAAATTCTCCGTGAACAACTCGTGACTGGGCCGCTGCCCTTCGCTCAGGTCATGGAACTCGCGCTTTATCATCCTGAGCATGGCTATTATGGCCCAGGACCGCGCAGGATCGGTCGAGGCGGGGATTTTTTCACCAGCGTGAGTGTGGGGCCGCTGTTCGGCAAACTACTGGCGATGCAGGCCGTCCGGGAATGGCAGACGCTGGGCGAACCGGCGGGTTTCACGATCATCGAGCAGGGGGCGCATGACGGGCAGCTCGCCGAGGACGTTTTGGGTGCTTTGGAGGGGCATTCGTTCCGTTATCTGGTGGTGGAGCCCAATCCGCGTTATCGGGAGGCGCAGTCGAAACGCCTGGGGGATCGCGTCCGGTGGGTGGAAGAACTCGCGGCACTTCAAACCGGCCCGCAGCATGCCTTTTTCCTCTGCAACGAACTGCCGGATGCGTTTCCCGTGCATCTCGTGCGTTGGAATGGTGAACGCTGGCGTGAACTGTCTGTGGACGCCGCCTTCCAATTCGTGGAGGGCGATTTTTCATCGCCCGAACTGGCCGCAGAGGCCGAAAAGCTGCCAAACGACCTCCCCACCGGCCACACCCTCGAAATCAACCTCGCCATGCTGGCGTGGATTCGTGAACTGGCGCAGGCCGCGTTTCGCGGTGCTCTTTTCATCGCCGATTACGGCCTGGACGCGGAGGAATTCTTCGATGACTCACGCGCCAGCGGTACGATCCGCCGTTATCGCAAGCATCAGATGGATGGAAAGGTGCTTGAAGACCTCGGCGAGTGTGATCTGACCACGCACATCCATTTCACGCGCCTGATCGAAGAAGCCTCGTCCCAGGGGCTGATACAGCGCGAATATGACCTCCAGGGACGGCTGCTGGGCCGGATGGCGCTGCCATGGCTGAAAAGCCTCGAAGGGAAGGGGATGGATGCTGCCACGATGCGCCAGTTCCACTCGCTCACGCATCCGGCGTTCATGGGAAGATCCTTCCGCTGTCTAATGCTGGACAAGTCTTGAAGCGTGATTGTGAAAGCAGGGTTGCAGGAGCCGCTTTGCCGCGTTTTTTGAAAGCGGATCAAGACAACCGACAAGACTGACCTGCTAGGGCTGTATTGAATGTGGCACCTGCGGATAAGTCTGTGGGAGCCTTCGATCTTCCCAACCCCTCCGCCATGCCCATCCGTCCCCCCGCCGAAGCTTACGAGAAAGTGCCGACTTCGATTTTTCCTGATTCCGCCACGGC
>CAXNGR010000216.1:0-6748 GCA_964201265.1 Verrucomicrobiaceae bacterium | reverse complement strand
GGGGGGATCTGATCCGCCCGCCCGATGCTGCCACTCAGCGTTGCGAGACCTTGCCGCCATTGAGCAGCTTTTCGAGATTCGCGTCTGCTTTCACGCCTTTTTTGATCGCCTCGTCGTATTCGACGCGGGCCTTTTCCCACTGCGGTGGGTCCCAGGTGACGTAGAGCACCGCTAGGTTGAAGTGCGCTTCGCCATAGGCCGGATCAATCGCCAGTGCGGTCTTGAACTCGCGCTCGGCACGCTCCATCAGGCTCATTTTGGTGGCGATGATGCCGAGGTAGTGCCTGCCGCTGGCGTTGTTGGGACGTTTGGAGAGGCTTTTCTCAAAGTAGGTCATCGCATCCTTCCAGCGCTCCTGCTTGAAGTAGGTGACGCCGAGCGCGAAGGCGGCGGGCTCGTTCGCCGGGTCGTAGGCCAGCGCTTTTTGCAGAGCCACTTCGGCGTCTGCATGCTTGTCCTCACGCTGGCGTGTCATGCCCAGGCCAATGAGGGCGGACACGTTTTTCGGTTCAGCACGCAATGCGTCCTGGTAGAGTTTTGCCGAAGTTTCGAACTCCTTGTTCATGTAAGCCTCGTTGGCCTGCATGATGAGGGTTTCAGCGGTGCCAGGAGCGGGTGGCGCGGCTTTTTTGTCGCTGTCTTGTGAAGCGTTGGCGATGAGCGTGGCCTGCACGCCCTTGGGGCCGAGCAACTCTCGCACCACGGGGTCAGAGAAGAGCTTTTCCTCATCGGGAGTCAGCGTCATGCGCGCGTTTTTGAGCTCCTCGACCTGCTGGATGAGATCATTTGAAGCACTCTCCATTTTTTGCAGTTCGGCAATCATGAGATCCTTCGCTGCCTGCTGGCGGTGCTGGGTGCGAAGCTGGCGCATGATGATGGCACGTAGCATCTCATTCTCCTGCGTGAGTTCGGGCGTGGCGGCCATCTTGGCATCCATGGCGGCGGGCATTTCCTTCAATTGCTTCGTCAACTCGGCCACCTGGGTCTGGTAGGCAGCACTTTCCTGGCGCAGCGTGGCAAGCTGGCCCTGCAAGCCCGTGAGCTGGCCGCGCAGCGCGACGATCTCCTGATCTTTGCGGCTCACATCGGCCTTTAGAGACACCACCTGTTGCTGCACCTCGCCAAGTTCCTTCTTTAAACGCTCGTTTTCCGCGACGAGTCGCTTCATCTCGGCGCTGCCGGTCTTTTTCTTCAACTCGTCCACCTCTGCCTGCAAACCGAGGCTGCGGGCGCTGGCGGCGTCACGATCCTTCACGGCGACATCGCGATCCTTGATGGCGGAATCGCGTTGTTTCACGGCCTCGTCACGTTCCTTGAGAATCTTGTCACGCTCCTGCTCGATGGCAGCGATGCGCATGGAAGAGGCGGCCAGTTTTTCAGAAGCGTCTTTTGCAGCGGCCTCGGCAGCGATGAGACGCTGGCCGTTTTTGCGCACCTCCAGTTCCACGGCCATTTTTTCCTCCATCAGCTTGTCGAGCTGCCCCTGGGCCGCACGACCGGCCTCCACATCCTTGCTCATGGCGAGAATGCTCTGCTCCATGGCGGAGGCTTTTTTTACCAGCGCGTCGCTTTGTGAGCGGGCAGTGGTGATCTCGCCAGAGGCCCACTGATACCACTGCTGCCATTTGCCGAGGTCGAGCTGGAACTGGTTGTTCTGCGTCTCCAGCTCAAGGATGCGCTTTTTATGCATCGCCTCCCACTGGCTGAGCATATCGTTCAAACTAGGCAGAGAACCCGGAGTGGAAGGCGCAGACGGCGCTGTTTGGGCCAGAATGCCCGGTGCTGGCACACCGGCGGCCGCAGGCACATAACTGGGAGCAGCAGGTGTCAGCACCTGCGGTGTCGGTGCCATCGCTGGTGCTGCGGTGGCCTGAGGCTGGGAAAGCCGCATCTGAATGCGGCCGAGCGCGTCCTGGATCTTCTGCTGGCGGCTGGCCCGCATCTCCGGCTGCCAAGTTGGGTAATTGCGGGCGATGCTGTCCATGATCTCTCCCGCCTGCTTGAACTTCGACTGTGCCTGGGGGAAATCCCCGGCGGCCTCGAGTTTCACGGCCTCGTTGTTGAGCACGAAGCCGCGGAAATACTGGTCGGCCACCTCGCTGCTGGCGTCGATGGACTGGGCATTCATCACCGGGGCGGCCAGGGCAAGCGCTGCCAGGAGTGTGAAAACAAAAAGAAGACGGTTCATGGTATTTTTCGGGAAGGAACGCGAGTTTACCGCCTTGCGAGGGGCTTGTAAATGGCCTTGGCGCTTCCTCAGGCCCGCCGCTGCCGCAGCACGGCCACCCAACGGTCCACTGATTTCCCCGGCGCATCACTCAAAGCTCGGCTGGCTTTGTTGCGCTTGTTGCTCACCACTTCCATCCCCAGCGCCTCCAAGGCACGCAGCGCAAGCCGGTGCTCCAAATCAAAATAGCTCGTGATGACCAGCATGCCGTCAGGCCGCAGTTTGGCGATGCCTTGATCAAAAATCTTCTTCCACAGCTCCTGCCCGTGCCAGAAGTTCTGATGGCGGAGGAAAACCATGTTGAAGTCATCCCCCAGCGTCTTGTGTTGGTCGATCTTCGTGGCGTCCTCGATCAAAAACTCCGCCGGGAGATGCCCGTGCGTCTCGCGTGCCAGCCGGATTTCACGAATGCGGATGTCCGCGCCCACCATTTCCACCGCGCCGCCCTGCGTGAGGTCGGAACCGACCTTGATCAGAGTCTCCGCCTCATCGCAGCGTCCACAGGCCAAATTGAGAATGCGCATGCCATCCTTTCCCGCCGACAGATGCGGAGCGAGGGAGTCATGGAGCAGCGTTTGCAGCTTCGCCATGTCTTCCTGGATGGGTTGCGGGGCTTGGGGGAGGTCCATCTGGATCAGCGTCGGAACGGTGAGGCGGGTGCGCCTGCGCCGTGGAAAAAAGGTCGCGGTGGGATTGTCCTTTCACGCATAGCGAACACTTTCCGGCTCCGCAACCGCCTTGGCGGAGACACTGACGGTTTCATCCTCGACTTTGGCCGCCGCAGGCTGCCACCGGCCTTCGGCGCTGGCTCACCCGGTCGGGTCGTCATGATTTCATCGGGGGTGATTTAGAAGCGGCTTGTCAACCTCTCCCATGCTCGGTTTGCTCCGAGAATGTCTGCCGCACTTTTCGCCGCCGGTCTGGGGGATGTGATCCGCTCATGCTACCTGAACGCCGCCTACCGTGTGCTCTGCGAGACCACACAGCCGGTTCCCATCATCATGGCCTCGCATAACCCCTTCGCGGTGGAGATCTTCCGGCATCATCGCAACGCAAAACACTTCATCCTCTACGATCTGGCGCACAAGTTTGAGGAGTTCTTCAACGCCGGACTGCGCGGCGTGGACATCAATCGTGCTTTGTGTGATTTCGCGGGCGTTGATCATGCGAAATTGATCCGTGGCAGCTCAGACGGGCATGCCCCGGTGTTTGACGCGCCGGACGAGGTCGATTCGCAGGGACACATCGTGTTCCAGCCCTTCGCGGGAAACGCCTCCTACCGCTCACTACCGCCGGAGTTGATCGAAAAAACCGTTCAGGTGCTGCGCAAACTGTCGTGCCAGGTGTTTGTCGTCACAAGGAGTTATGTCCGTCCCGGTTTGAAGGGAAAAACGATCCATGCGGTGGAAGACGCCCGCAGCTTGGAAGGTGGGAACATCACCGTGCTCGATAGCCTCACCGTCCCCGCGACGCTGAACCTCATCAAAAGCTGTCGTGCCTATGTGGGAAGCTGGAGCAGCCTGCAGCAGGCGGCTTGGCTCGAAAACAAGCCAGTGGCGGTCTTTTATCCGGTCAACTACATCGACGTGCAAAAGCACACCGCCTACTCCTTCGGCATGGGCCGTGAAAACACGATGGGCTGCGAATACCCGCAGGTGGATGCCGCGTTGCTGGAAGCTTTTTTGCGGCGCTGGTGACTTGGGAAAGGCCTGAAAAAACTGGAATCCCAGCTTGCCTTTCGATATTTTCAGATTTTAATGAAAATATGAGCGGCGAGAAACCATCCTGGGAAAAGGCACGCGAGGAATTCGTGGCCCAGTGGGGATCGCTCGGCACGCAGTGGGGCATCAATCGCACGATGGCCCAGATTCACGCCCTGCTCATGACCGCTCCAGAGCCGATGTGTACTGACGAGGTCATGGAAAAGCTGCAAATCAGCCGCGGCAATGCCCACACGAACCTCAAGGATCTCGTCGGCTGGAACCTCGTGCGCATCATCACCAAGAAGGGCGACCGCAAGGAGTACTTCGAGGCCGAGAAGGATGTGTGGAAGATTTTCATCACCATCTCGAAGGAGCGCAAACGCCGCGAGATCGAGCCCGCCATCCACTTGCTCCGCGATTGCGCCGCCCAGACGAAGGACGAGGCCGTCGGCCCTGGCCGCGACTTCCACCAGCAGATGAAGGACCTCGACGAATTTCTCAGCTTCGGCGTCAAAGTCGCCGACACCGTGATCACCATGAAGCACGCCTCCGCCCTTCAGTGGGCCATGCGCCTCCTTGGCTGATCTTTTCATCCCTATATGTTTCATTAAATACTGAAAATTCAGAATAAACCAACGCACAACAATGAATGACACGCCTCTCGAAGTCCGCCGCATGCGCCCGGCTTCGGTGCTGACGAATCCGCTCGAAGGCGAGGTCGTGTGGAGTCCGGTGAAGTCGCTGTGGTTCACTTTGCACCTGCTCATCGCGGTCATTGGCGGCTGGTGGACCATCAGCCCGGCAGCAGTAGCGCTGTCTTTCGCCTTCACGGTGCTCACGCTTTGTCTCGGCCACACCGTCGGCCTGCATCGTCTGCTGATTCACCGCAGCTTTGCCTGTCCGCGCTGGCTGGAATACCTGCTCGTGCATCTCGGCATCGTCGTTGGCATGGGCGGACCGTTTCGCATGCTCCACATGCATGACAGCCGCGACTGGGCGCAGCGGCATCGCGCCTGCCATCCGTTCTTCATCGACCAGCGTCCTGTCTGGCGGGATGCACTGTGGCAGTTGCACTGCGAGATGCGGCTCAAACATCCGCCGGTCTTCGAGATCGAGCGTGAGGTGCGCCAGGATCGCTTTTACCGCTTCCTGCAACACACCTGGATGCTGCAGCAGCTTCCGTATGCGGTGGTGTTTTATCTGCTCGGAGGGATCGGCTGGGTGGTGTGGGGCATCTCGGTGCGCATTGTCGTCTCGCTCCTCGGCCACTGGCTCATCGGCTACTTCGCCCACAACCGCGGTGAGCGTGACTGGCATCTCGAAGGCCATGCGGTGCAGGGCTACAACCTGCCGCACCTCGGTTTGATCACGATGGGCGAGTGCTGGCACAACAATCATCACGCCTTCCCTGAATCCGCCCGGCTCGGCCTCGCTCATACGCAGCACGATCCCGGCTGGTGGGCGCTTCGCGTGCTGCATCGCCTCGGCCTCGTGCGCGATCTCAAACAACCCGCCGACATGCCGACACGTCCCGAACTCCTTCCCCTCCACTAAACCCAAATCACACACCACCATGAACGAAACCGTCATCACTTACACCCTCTACCTCGTGCTTGGCATCACCCTAACCATCTGGGTGGCGAAGACACTCCACAAAAACGGCCGCATCTTCCTCGTCGATTGCTTCCACGGGAACACGGAACTAGCCGACAGCGTCAATCATCTGCTGCTCGTCGGCTTCTACCTCATGAACATCGGCTTGGTGTCGCTGTATCTCAAAACAGCGGATGAAATCGCCGGTGGTCGCGGCGTCTTCGAGGCGCTCAGCGGGAAGATGGGCGTCGTGCTGCTGGTGCTCGGCGGCATGCACTTCTTCAACCTCTACGTCTTCACCAAGATGCGCCGCCGCGCCACGCTCGCGAACCTGCCACCGCCTGTTCCGCCAATGCATCGCGTCAGCAAAGCCCACGACATCCTCGACACGTTGTGAAAACCTTCCTTCGCAAAGTGAAGCTATCATTCCTCGCGATGTTGTGCGGCTGGGTCGCGTGCAACATCGCTTGGTGGGTGGGTGCAATTCCGATCCTTTTAAAGCCAGGCTCAAGTCTCAGGGGGGCCGATTTTATGATGATAGGTACATTCACAGGAATAGTGGTCTTGATCACATGGCTGGTGATTTTCCTGCCCACCGATCTTTTCGTGAGTGACAACTCCATGCTACGCAGGCCTCCCAAGGCATCGCTATGCGGCTTCTTGACGAGCTTTGCCATCGTGGCAGCCATCTTTGGCTACATCGCCTGGTCTGAGGTGGCTAATCACGGCTTTGTCGAAGGTGTGTGGCGCACTCTGGACAAAGCCGCCCTGCCCTACGCCCTCGGCTCCTGCGCGACCGGCACCGTCGCCGCGTATGTCCGGGCGCGGATGGGCCAACCCAAGCCTCGAGCTCTGACATGAACACCCTCACCATCTTCTACGACGCCCACTGCGGCCTCTGTTCGCGCTTCCGGCGCTGGATGCTCGTCCAACCCACTTATGTGCGCCTCGATTTCTTACCCTACGACTCCGAACAGGCGCGTAAACGCTGCCCCGATCTCCCCAACCTCCGCGCCGATCAGGAAATCGTCGTCATGGGTGATGGCGGCTCGCTCTGGCAGGGCGCGGGAGCCTGGGTGACCTGCCTGTGGGCCTTGCGCGAGTATCGCGAGTGGTCCCTGCGGCTTGCCAGCCCCGGCATGCAACAAATCGCCCGCCGCGTGGTGCATTGGATCTCCAGCAACCGCATCGGCCTCTCGCACCTGCTGCGTTTGCGCAGCGACGA
>CAXNGR010000215.1:0-6755 GCA_964201265.1 Verrucomicrobiaceae bacterium | reverse complement strand
GCAACTGCGCCGCCGGCGCAACGATGTCGATTAGCCCGGTATCCAGGGCGCTGCGCGGCATGCTGTCGAACTTGGCCGACGCCGGTTCCTGCACCAGCGCCAGGCCGCCGTGCTCCTTGATGGCGCGCACGCCGAGGGTGCCGTCCGAGCCCATGCCGGAGAGAATGACGCCGACGCTGCGCTCCTGCTGGTCCAGCGCCAGAGAGCGGAGGAAAAAATCAATCGGCAGCCGCAGCCCGCGCGGGGAGGCCGGTGCCAGCAGGTGCAGCACGCCATGCAGGATGGACATGTCCTTGTTCGGCGGGATCACATACACGCAGTCTGCCCGCACGGGGGTGCGGTTCTTCACCTGGATGACCTTCATGCCGGTGGCGCGTTGCAGCAGCTCCGGCATGATGCCTTTGTGCGTGGGGTCCAGATGCTGGATGATGACAAACGCCATGCCGCAGCCCGGCGGCACCCGCGCCAGGAACTGCTCCAGCGCCTCCAGCCCGCCTGCGGACGCGCCGATGCCGACGATGGGAAACGCGGCACTGACCGCAGGAGCCACCTTGGCGGCGGGTTGACGTCGGCGGGGCGGTGGGAGAGATTTTTTCATGCGCTTAAGTCCTGCGCTTGAGCATGACCGGCTTTGCAACCGGTGAACAGCATTGCTTCTGCTCATTTGCATGAGCGGCACCGACCAGCTCGATCAGTTTGGGGCCGATCTCATCCAGCGGCAGGATGAAATCCACATCTCCTGTCTCGATGGCGGTCTTCGGCATGGAAAAATCTTCCGACGTGGGCCGGTCCTGCGCGATGACCGTTCCACCCTGGTCTTTGATGATTTGCACGCCGAAGGAGCCATCGCCATCCCCGCCGGTGAGCACCACCGCGATGGCATTTTTCCGATACACCGCCGCCACCGAGGCAAACAGCGGCTCGGCGGAAGGCCGCGCGTAATGCACTTTTTCCGCTGACGACGATGACAGCTCCAGCCGGCCGCTGGACGCCACGAACAGATGATGGTTCGGCGGAGCCACAAACACACAGGCCTGGCAGAGGACATCGCCCGTGCGCGCCTTTTTGACGACCAGCGGTGAGCGGCGGTCCAAAATCTCGGCCAGCACACTGTCATGGTCCGGCGAGAGGTGCATCACGATGGCAATGGCCGCCGGAAAATCCGCCGGCAAGACGCTCAGAATGGCCGAAAGCGCCTTCAAACCGCCGACCGAGGCCGCCATGGCGATCACCGGAAACGCCACCTTTGCTGACGCGGCGGTGGGCGTCTTGCGGGCGGGTGGTTTCAGGTTCGGCGGCAGGTTTGGGGCACGTTAAGCGGGCTGCTGAAGTTCCAGCTCACGCGCAAACTTGCGCACCGACTGCGCGGAACGGAGCACCAGCCGCTGCGTGCGGGTGATTTCATTTTTTAGCTCCGCCCCGCCGGCCCGGGCCTGTTTTTTGAGCGCCAGCAGCCGCACATTGATGCCGAGCAGTGTTTGGGCGATTTCATCCTGTAGCTCATGGCTGAGTTTCAGGCGCTCGGCCTCCTGAGAGGCCAGCACTCGGTGAGTCAGCTCCCGCAGATGCTTTTGCAGCTCCAGTGACTCGCCTAGGGCTCGGTCATGCCGCCGCGCACTCTTCGCGCACGCGGCTTGGGTGCGTTTCAGCTCCAGTTGGCTCTGTTGGTTTTTTTTCATTCTCATGACGGCGTGAGAATGCGCTCCGCAAGTCTCCGCCGATGATTTGTTCCCGCAGCCTCCACCATCCGCCGCAGTCTCTCCATGGGGTGAAACCCTACTGTGGGTGTAGTGTCTGGTCCCGCAGCCAATTCTAACCTCTCACCCCTTCCTTCGAGGCAGCATAGCGCTCACGCCGGCTCGAGCACCTTCACCCACCATTCAGCGTAGGCCTTCAGCGGTCCGCCGAGCGGGGTCTCGCTGCGCAGCCAACTCATGGGAGCGTAAAAAGTGTTCACCCCCGAAGGGACCGGGCCTTCCATCCGCTGGCTCGCGTAGAGCGCCAGTACGGGGCCTTGGCTGAGCACATAAAGCAGCGCGAGAATGAGCAACGGCACGAGGCAACCTGTGGATCTGGAGCTTTTCATCCCTGAGGATGTCACGCGCCTCCTCCGCTGCCAATGGGGTCAATGCCCCATACCCCAAGCCCCAGTCTCTCGCTAACATTCGAGGTGAAACCTCCTTTCAGCTTCTGCCTGCTGGCTTCCTCATGCTTGTCATTCCTCGCGAGTTGTACCTCGCTGCCTCCGGTGGCACAGCCCAGATACGGCCCCCCTGTGGATGATGTGTCGCATTGGGACGGAGATTACCTGACGGGTAGTCCTTCGGTGCGCATCAGCCTGTCAGAGCAGCGTGCGTATTTGTACAAAGGCGACCAGCTAGCGGGGGTGTCTCTCATTTCTTCCGGGCGCGAGGGGTTAGGCACGGTGACGGGTGATTACCGCATTATCGAAAAAGATCGCGAGCACCGCTCCTCGCTCTTTGGTGCCTACATGGAAGCCAGCGGCGCGGTCATGCAGCGGGATGTGGACACCACCCAAGATCCCAAGCCTCCGGGCGCGACTTACCTGGGCGCGGACATGCCAAACTGGATGCGCATCACCGGCGGCACCGGCATGCACGCGGGATTTTTGCCTGGCTACCCCGACTCACACGGCTGCATCCGCATGCCGCCCGTGATGGCGGAGCATTTTTTCGAATCGGTAGCGGTGGGCACGCCAGTGCGCATTGAACCGTGAGCGCTGGAGCGAAAAAGCCGGGTTACACCCCATAGCGCCGCAGTGGGTCCGTGTTTGATCTATCTCGATGTCGCACGGCCACCGAGATCATCACCTATCCGACCGAGAGCGTGGCAGTCACGCGGGCGGCATGATCACGCAACCCACAACACCCCCCTTATGAAAACACCCAAAACTCAGCCACACACCGCTGGCAAAATTGGCTGGGCGCTTCTGTGGTTGCTCGGCATTCCACTGCCTGTCCTGCTCGTGGTCTTCATGCTGCGCGGCTGCACCTGATTTCCTTCCTTGCCGCACCTGCGGCGGGACAGAAAAAACGGGGGATTGACCAATGGTTGATCTCCCGGTCAGCACGGGCCGCCAGCGCACCGGCCCGTGCTCACAAAAACGGCCCTGCAACCCGTGACACGTTAGCAGGGCTTTTCTTCCACCCTGATCCAGCTCATTCCAAACATCCATCCAGCATCATGACAATCGTACCCGAAGCCGATCCGAAAAGCGTCAACGGCGGTCTTGCAGACTATCTTGGCACTCAAAAAGAAGCGATCCTCAACGAGTGGCGGGAGCGCGTGCGTGCCGACAAGAAGATCCTTGCGACCCGTTCCCTGAACACGGCCGCCATCACCAACCATCTGCCTGAAATCTTTGATGACTTGGCTGACACGCTGCGCCGCTACGGCAGCACGACGGTGGCCGAGCAGACCACCAAAAACGCCGAGGAGCACGGCTCCGCACGACAGCGGCAGGGCTACGAGCTCTCGGAGGTGCTGCGCGAGCTCATGCACCTGCGCGCCATCCTGATCTACCACCTGCGTCACTTTGAAGACCTGCATCCCGATTTCGGCATGGCCTCACGGCTGTTCGTTGCCACCACGCTGCACCGCTTTCTCGATGAGATGGCGATCGACGCCACCGAGGAATACCTTTGGTCGAAGCTGAGCCTGCAGGACCAAATCCATCAGGGGCGCATCAAATGGTGAACGATGCAAAGACCCTAGCCCGAAGCCGTGAGCAGTTAAGTGCGCTGGCGGCGTACCTCGGCGGGCAGCGCGATGCCATCCTGAAACACTGGCGAGAGGCGACAGCGACCGTCGCGGAGCTGACCATCGCCTCCTCTCTGACGCGCGTTCAGTTCAACGATCACATACCCGGTGTGCTGGACTCCTTTGCCCTCAGGCTGCGTGCTTGGCCTGATGAGGACAGCGCCAGGGTCCAGCAGAATGAAAAGGAGCAGGTCAACGAGCACGGCCTGCAACGCTGGCAACAAGGCTACCAGTTGCGCGAGCTGACGCAGGAGTGGGGCCATCTGCAAATGGCGGTCATGGATGAGCTAGAGGCTTACGCACTGGCGCGTCCGAGACTGGAACCAGACGTGATGCCGACAGCTCGGCGGGCCTGGGCACGGCTGTGCTGGGACGGCATCAGCGAAAGCGCCACACAATACTGGAAACTGCATCAAGCAGAGGCAAACGGCCACGTCCGTGAACTGGAGCAAGCCCTGGAAACGCTGCACGATCTCGATCTCGCACGTGCTACGACCTGGCGCGAGGCCACGCATGATCTACAGGGAAGCCTGAGCGTGGTGACCGGCGCGACGAGCGTGTTGGACCGCAAAAACGTGCCTGAAGGCACGCGCCAAGAGTTCTCCGACCTCGTGCAGCGGAGCGTCACATCCCTGCATGACATGTTGCATGATTTGATGAGCCTCGCACGACTGGACGCTGGCCTAGAGCACCGCAAGGTCGCGCTGTTTGACGCAGGCGTGCTGCTGACGGACTTTTGCGAAACGTCCCAGCCGCTGGCGCAAGCACGCGGGTTGTTTTTGAAAATGAAAGGGCCGGACTCGCTGCCTGTGCATGGGGACCGGGCCAAGATCCAGCGCATCCTGCAAAACCTGCTACTCAACGCCCTCAAATACACCGAACGCGGCGGTGTCACGGTCATCTGGGACTCCATCGAAAGCCATGACGCGCATGACTGGCTGTTTTGCGTGCAGGACACAGGTCCGGGGTTGGATGACGGCCCAGGCGCACCACTGGCTCGCCAGCTCTACGAGGCCACGCAGACTGCGCATGCGGGAGACGACCTCCACGAGCAGGAAAAGTCAGCCGGCGATCTCGATCACGCGCCGACCGTGCCCGCCCAGTCCTACACATTGCCGGAGAGCCAACAGCCTGGCGAAGGCGTCGGCCTATCCATCGTGAAGCGGCTGTGCGAGCTGCTGGATGCCAGCCTCGAGCTGGAAACCAGCCCCGGCAAAGGTTCCACCTTCCGAGTGGTGCTGCCGCGCCACTACAACAAGAGCGCAAAGTGAGTTTAACGACTTTCGCTTCTTTGCTTGAGACCTTCGGGAGTAAATTCATCCGCAGTAAAAGTCACATCGTGCTTGAGCTTGGAGCCTTCCAGTTCCGTCGATGATCCCTTCGATGGATCAGTCACGGTCAATCCCGCCGGGACGTGACGCCCGATATCATCCGTAACGATGCGGCCTGAATCAACACGGCGGACAAGTTGACCCGAGGAACCATATTTCTCGATGCGCAGCGGCACCAGGCGCTTCGTGTCCACCCAGGTTCGCACGCTGGCATAGTTGGAGCGATGCCCTTTTCCGGGTTTGGATTCGAGGATCTGGCAATTCACGCGATTCACGATCTCATTGCCGATAATGACCTGACTGGGCCACGCAAAGAAGTTTTCCAGGAGATCGGCATACGTCAGGGCGCTTCCAAAGAGCGCCATTTTCATATCGAGCGGAGTGATTGTAGCGGGTGGCACGAAAAGGGTGCCGGAGGCGGCTTGAGTGCCGGTTTGGCGTAGCAGAACGGTCTCTCCAGCGCGTTCTTTGGGCCACAGAATTTGATAAACGACCTCGGTGCTATTCGCGGTGCGGCGTTGTTTGATCTGGAGTTGCAGAGTGCTCGTGGTCGTCATCTTCAGCCGGACCAAGGAGGAGCCATCCTGCTGCAAGGCGCTGAGTTTGGCGGCGAGGTCTTTGGCGCTGAGGGCGTCTGCGCCGTGGGCCTGAAAACCGGCGAGCAAGAGAAGAAGAAGGGTGAGAATGCGTTTCATAAAGTTGTTTCAGCCCTGCATGGCAAAGCCGGGCGTCAGACGTGAACTGCGCCACGCGGGATAAAGTCCACTGAGCACCCCGACCGCGACCGCGATGGCGACCGAGGTCACAAACAACGGCACGCTGAGGTCTGGCTCCAGCAGGCCGTGAATGGCGGGCAGGGTTTCCATCACTTTGACGCCTAGAGTGCCGATCAAAACACCTGCGATGCCGCCAAGCAGTCCAAGTAGAGCGGACTCCAATAAGATAAGGCTCATGATGCGGCCTCGTTTCCAGCCGATGGCAAGCAGGATGCAGATCTCCTGCTTTCGCTCAAACACGGTCATGAGCATCGTATTCATCACGCCGAGCACGCCGACGATCACCGCCAGCAAAGACGTGCCCCAGCTCATCGCACGAATGAAACGATACGCCTCGCTGTTGCCCACATGCTCGCCCGCGACCATCGCGCGGGCTTCGGGGATGAGCTGGTTGATCTGCACGCACAGAGCTTTCACAGCTTCCTCCGTCGCACTAGGCGCTGCGCGGACGTCGATGATGTTGATCTTGCCTTCGTTGCCGGTGATTCCCTGATAGAGTGGCAATGAAACAATCACCGAACCATTCTCCACCAACGCGCCACCATCCACGATCCCGACGACGGTCAATTCAGTGGCCTCGATCTGAATTGGGTCTCCGATTTTCTTCTTGAGCACCTCCGCCGCGGTTTGGCCGAGGACCACCGCTGATTCCTTCGCATCCTTGGGCATGCGTCCAGAAACGAGCTTGAGGCTCTTCCACGAAAAGCCTTCCCATTCGCGAGCAGATACGATCATCATGGATGAGTCCTCAATGCTCGTGAGATCCACAAAGAGCGCACACGTTGCCGCGATTTGCGTCAGGCTGGACAGGCGATCACGAGCAGCCTCATCGAATGGTTTCGGTGCGAGCCCCGTTCCCATATTACTC
>CAXNGR010000214.1:0-6757 GCA_964201265.1 Verrucomicrobiaceae bacterium | reverse complement strand
GGAGAATGATTCAGAAAATTCTGCTGTCCCTATTCTGCTGCCTGATTCTGAACTCGAGTGGTTCGAAGCTCCCACACCCGCTTCTCTGGCTCGCGCGGAGGGGCTTTTGCATGATCTCGGTGCCATCGACACGCACGGCCAGATCACGCAAATCGGCCGCCAGATGGCGAAATTCCCGCTGCATCCGCGCTTCTCGCGCATGCTGCTCGCGGCGGGTGAGTTCGGCTGTTTGCGTGAAGCCGCGTTGTGCGCCGCTGTGGCCCAGGGGCGCGACATCTTGCTCGTGGGCAAAAACAACGCCTCGCACAAGAATGAGGAGTTTTGGGAGAATAACGACATCAGCGAGTTCCAGGCGCTGCTGCGGGCGTTCACGCGTGCGGAGAGCATGAACTTCGATCCCGATGCCTGTGCCCGTTACGGTGTGCATGCGATGGCGTCGCGTGAGGCCGCACGCAGCGCGGATCAGTTCCTCCAACTCGCCAAACGGGCCGGTTTGAGCATCAATGACGAGGTGGCTGATGCGGAAGCGTTGGCGAAGACGCTGCTTGCCGCGTTCAGCGATCACCTCGGCGTCGAAACGAGTCCCGGCAGCCGCATTTACCGTCTCGCGGGTGGTTACACCGGCCATCTCGACAAAGACGCGCACATCAAAGCCCCGCGCTTGCTCGTCGCCTCCGAGATCGTCGAGGTGCAGGGCAAGGCGCTCACCGTGAAGCTCAACAACGTCACCCGCATTGAGGAAGAATGGCTGCGCGAGATGTTCCCCGAGGACTGCACCAGCGGACGCAGCGCCCGCTACGACAGCGTGAACCGCCGCGTCATGAACATGGAGGAGACGCGCTTCCGCACGCTCGTGCTCGCCAGCAAGGAGCGCGGCGAACCAGATGAAACGCAGGCCGCCAGCCTGCTCTCCGCCGAAGTCATCGCCGGACGCCTCGAACTGCCGCTTTGGAACGACAAAGTCGAGCAATGGATCACCCGCGTGAACTGCCTGTCCAAATGGATGCCCGACCTCGAAATCCCGCCCATCGGCGAGGAAGACCGCCACATCTTGATCGAACAGCTCTGCCACGGCTGCACCACCTATCGTGCGCTCAAAGACCGCGAGGTCTTCCCTGCCCTGCACCAATGGCTCAGCCACAGCCAGCGCGAGATGCTAGAGAAATACGCCCCCGAGCGCTACGCCCTCAAATACGGCAAGACCGCCCGCATCGTCTATGACGAAAAGCAGCCCCCAGCCGTCAGCGCCGTGCTCCAGCACCTCTACGACGTGAACGAAAACCCCAAAGTCGCCGCCGGTCGCATCAGCGTGACCGTGCATCTGCTCTCACCCGCTCAGCGGCCGATTCAGACGACGGGAGACCTCGGTAGGTTTTGGCGGGAAGGTTATCCGGCGGTGAAAGCCCAGCTTCGCGGGCGGTATCCGAAGCATGAGTGGCGGTAGAATCAGATACCAAAGGCGGAGCGAGCCAAGCCATCCAGTTCCTCCCATTGCTCGGCAGAAGGCAGGTCATTTTGACGGGTCAGCTTGATGCCGAGCCGACTTAGTTCCCGATGCTGCTTGTCGGAGGTTTTGAAGGCTGGCAGTGCGAGATACTCGACGACACTGACGCCGAGGCTGAGTTGTGCGGCATAAGCGGAGATGGCCTCCGAGACGACCGGCGCGTTCAGCATGGCCGCCAGATAGGCGGCTTCTTCCAGCGTCGAGCATGGAACAAAATACAATTTGTGGTCGGGAATGATCACTCGCGTCCCCCAGAGTTTGTTTTCATCCGGGGAAACGAGGGCTGCCGCGAAGCGCCCGCCTGGCATCTCACGCCATGCGACTTTGTAAGGAGCGAAGGTGTAGGCTCCGGTGCTCCAGAGTGACCACCACGCCTGCTTGCTCTGGAAGCGTTTGTAACTGGAGCGCACTTCCAGGACGCTTTTGAAGCGCTTCAAGTAGCGGTGTGTCGCTGGATGCGTGACCGCCAGCTCGGGATCACCCTGCATGCCACGCTGCGGCACGAGCACCGAGTAGTCGGGATCGGACGCGGCTTTGAAGGCGCTGACGCCACGCCCACGAAGAAGTGGAAAGACATGATCCATCTCGATGGTGGCGGTGATTTGCGGGATGTCATCGCGCCGACCGATTTCGGGGTGATTGCGGATCTGGCACGTGCGGGTGGTGGCATCAGCTTCTTTGACGGAGATGAAGAAGATGCCATTGGCGTCGGTGGTGATGCCTTTGCGCGCTACGTAGTCATGGCTGGCCGGTCCGAAGAGGGTCTTCCAGACCTCGTGCTGGGCGCGTGAGCCTTTGATCCATGGCCCGGCATCCGTGCCTGGCACCGGACAGGCGAGTTCATCGAACTTCGTGGCTTCAAGAACAAATTGCTCGCCGCTCAGGTAGCTACGCTTGGGTTCTCCCTTGGCCCCGGCCGGACGCCACCAGCGATAGGTGACGGGGTAGCTCGTAGGATTGCCCGTGCGGAACATGAGCAGCGCGGAATGATTACTGACGCCTTCAAAGGGAGCGACCGCGTCGAAGTCCTCCACTCGAATGACCTCGAAGGGCAGGTTGAGGTGGGGAATGGCGAAGCGGCGGAAGCCCTGGCTGGATTCGTTGGCAAAGACGGTGCCCGTGATGAGAAAAGCCAGCGTGCCGCCATGCTTGAGCCATTTCTCAGCGGCGACGTAGGTGACCACCGTGGAGATGTCGGCCTCGATGCCGCCAACCCAGGCGTCATCACTGAACACGCCGATCTTGCGGCAGCGTTCCTTGATGATCGCGGCGTAGTCCGGCGGCAGATGACTCCATTTGACCCATGGCGGGTTGCCGCAAACGAAGTCGGCGGGCGGCATGGATGAGGCGGCAAAGCGCTCGGCCAGGATCGAGCACCAGATGCCATTCCAGCCTTCCGCGTGGAGTTTGACGAAGACCTGCACGCTGTCGGTCAGCGCTGCCAGATCGGCAGGCGACAGAGTGCGGACGACATCCTCCTTTTGCAGTGTCTTGATGATTTGCTCAGCATTGGCACCACTGTCCACAAGGTCACGCAAACGGTTGAACAGAGCGAAGAAGCCCGCGCTTTTGACGAGGGCCTCGGGCACGCGAAAATGGAAGGAGCCTTTCTCTGTCTGAAGCGAGTGCTCAAAGAGTCCGTTGTTCAAATCTGCCGGATGGATGGCGTCTGCCAGATAGATCGGCAGCCTGACCGGTTTCGACGGCGTGAGGCGCTGGGAGAGGTAAACGACCAGCGAAGCGCGGGCCGCGAGCACGGCGAGCGGGTTTAAATCCATGCCATGCAGTCCGGCAAGCAATTGCTGGGCGGTCGTGCGCGGTGAGGCCGTGGCAAGTCGGCGGCGGATCGCCTCAAGCACAAAGGTGCCGGTGCCGCAGGTCGGGTCCGTGAGGCTGTTCTGCGTCTGCCATCCGGCTTGATTCACCACATGACCGGCAAGCCAGTCTGGGGTGTAAAACTCGCCCAGCGCATGGCGCAGAGCGCGAGGGACGAAGGACTGGTAAAGACCTTTGAAGAGATCTCGCGTGGATTCCGGGGACTTGCGCGAGATGTCGAAGCTGATGTTTGCCAGCGTGGCGATGAGGGAGGCGATGCCTTTCTCGAACTTCTTCCAGGCGGCATCGTCGGCATACCAAGCGAAGAAGTCGCCATTGAGCATGTTCTCGACGCCCGCGTTTTGGAACAAACTCCCACCTTCTAATGCCTGAATACGATCATGCAGAGGCACGGCATCATTCAGAACGTCCTCCGAAGCAGATGGCAAGGCCAAGGCAGCGGTCAGTTTCGCCACGAGTCCGATGAACGTGTTCAAGGCGAAGAGATAGGCTGGAATGTCGCTGCCATAGTCAGCGCCATGTGCCTGGCTTTGCCGTTCCAGCAGCTTTTTGAGCGAATCCGTCTGAATGCCGACTGCCTGGCCGAACAGACGCCGCCACTCGAAGAAAAGCAGCTTGGTCTTGGTGGTCTTGCGGGCCTCTGCCGCCGCTCGCACCGCTTTGAACATCGCCGGGATCAATGTCGCCCCGAGTTCTGATTCCGGCCCCGCCAGATGGGCCAGCAGCAGGGGATGCACGAGCGGCACACCATCGGAGGCCAGGGCATTGAGCAGGCGTTTCGCACCAGCGAGGCCAAACTGCGTCAGCGGGGTCCACGATGACTTTCCATTCTCCAAACGACCGTAAGCGATGTGAGAACCGTCCCAGACGACCAAAGTGTACTCGCCCACGAGCCTGCCCTCCTGATCCGCCAGCAGACGTGCATAGTCTTCGGCCTGTTGTTGAGCATGCTCCAGCATGCGCTGTCCCTTCGACAAACTGTGCGGACGCTCATACTCGATAACCAAGGCTCCATGCGCGACGTCAGCAAAACGCGCTTGCTTGGACTCGACTCCAGTGAGTGTCAAATCGAGACGAAACGGTGTCCAAGGTGCGCCTATTTTCTCGCAGCAGCTCTCCAAAGCCTTCTCAAGCTCATGGCGTAAGCTCGCTTCATTCGGCGCGGCTGCCGCCGCTTTTGCCGCCTGTTCCAGCAGGAATTGCGCGGTGGCTTCGAGTGTTTTCGCGGTAGCGGGCATGTCTGATGAAATAAGCGGTTGGTGATGGAGCTGGCAAGAATTAGTCACAAAGCGGACTACCTCAGAGACAGAAAGTAAAGACAGGTCTGCTGCGGAACGCTCCGGGAGCTTCCTGCCGGATTCCTGCTTGGTGGGTGAGGTTGTTTGAAGGCGGCAGAACGCGGAATTCCGAGTCCGCAGAAGCAGCGCAACGTCCAAGCCGAACACGAACAGGACTGAGCGTTTTTCTCTTTTGGCGGAGTGCTGCAGGCTCGGAGGCCCGCGCTCCTGTTTCGTCGATGCCGTCGAGCGTTTTCGCGAAACTGATAAGAGCTGGCCGTTGCTGATCGCTGTCGTGACGTGGTGATCGGAGATGCCGCCTTCGATGCGGTTGCGGGCACAATTCAAGCCTATCTCCAGACTTGAGCACGCCCACGCTGAAAAGAACAAAGCCCCGCATGACGCGGGGCTTTGCAAACACACACTGAGCTGAGATTGAAGACGCTCGTTTAGCGCTTGGAGAACTGGAAGCGTTTGCGGGCACCTGGGCGACCGGGCTTCTTACGTTCTTTCTTGCGGGAGTCGCGGGTGAGCAGGCCGTTCTGCTTGAGCAGGGGGCGAAGCTCAGGATTCACGCTGATGAGCGCACGGGCGATGCCAAGACGCACGGCACCGACCTGACCAGTGCTGCCGCCGCCGGAGGCGTTGACCTTGAAGTCATAGGTCTGGCGGGAGTTGGTGAGGGCGAGCGGGAACAGAATCTGGTTCTGCAATGCGACGGTCGGGAAGTATTCCTCGAAGTCGCGTCCGTTGACGGTGATGCTGCCGGCACCTTCGGTGATGAAGACGCGGGCGATGGCGGTCTTGCGGCGGCCGGTGGCGTTGTTGAGGGGCTTGCTCATGCGGATGGTTGAAAAAATTAAGCGACGGCGAAGGGCTTTGGATTCTGCGCCTCATGCGGATGCTCGGCACCGCTGTAGATCTTGAGCTTGCCAAGCACAGCGCGTCCAAGGCTGTTGTGCGGGACCATGCCCTTCACAGCGCGCTCGACGAGGAGCTCAGGACGACGGGCACGCACGCGCTCGACGTTTTCGACCTTCTGATTACCGACGTAGCCGGCTTTCGAGGTGTAAATCTTCTGCTGTTCCTTCTTGCCGCTCAGACGAACTTCAGCGGCGTTCAGCACGACCACGAAGTCACCGGTATCGACATGCGGGGTGAAGGTGGGCTTGGTCTTGCCGCGCAGGAGATTGGCGGCGGCGACGGCGACATCGCCCAGAATCTGATTCTTGGCGTCGATGACCCACCATGTGGGATTTTGTTCCTGGGCTTTGGCTGAAAACGTCTTCATGGAATGCTTCGTGTGCGGTCCGTTCCTCGGCGGGAGGAAAGGGGCCGCGATAGTAGGGGGACTGGCCGGAGTGTCAAGATGGAAAAACCAAGTTGTTCACAATCGAACCGCCACACGGTTTGGATCGCGTGGGTGGCACCTTTTGAGGGGTGCCACATGGTGCTCGGGAAGGGACTCGAACCCTTAAGCCTTTCGGCACAAGATCCTTAGTCTTGCGCGTATACCAATTCCGCCACCCGAGCGAGGGGTCTGTGGAAACAGGGGCCGCGAATATAGACGCTTCGATTTTAATGCAACCGCTGATTTCATTTTTTGCAAAGTTCCTGCCGCATCCGCACGCCAAACGATCAATCCTGCCTTCGCTGATCGTTTGGCTGTGCTCCACTCATGCGCACTCCCCTGCTCTTCTGCCTGCTCGCTTCATTCGCCTCCGCAGCCTCGCCTTATCCTGAAAAGACACCCGACACCGCAGGCAATCGGTTGCTGGACCGCTACTTTGCGGAGCAGACGCGGGAGATCGCGATGAGCAACGGCGTGGGCCACATCGAGAAGGCCGAGGAATGGACCAGCAAGGCACCGGAGTATCGACGGCAGTTGCTGGAGATGCTGGGACTGGACCCGATGCCGGAGAAAACCGATCTCAAGGCCACAAAGACGGGCGAGCTAAAGCATGAGGGCGTCATCGTGGAGAAGCTGCATTTCCAGTCGATGCCCGGACTGTATGTGACGGCGAATTTGTACCGACCGGAAAAAGTGGAGAAGCCGCTGCCGACGATCCTTTATGTCTGCGGTCATGCGAACGTGGTGAAAGATGGCGTGAGCCTGGGCAATAAGGCGGGCTACGAGCAT
>CAXNGR010000213.1:0-6762 GCA_964201265.1 Verrucomicrobiaceae bacterium | reverse complement strand
GCGCAGACGCTGCGCACCCAAACCTTTGGCGGCGAGCCGCTGCGCGTGCATGTGGACAAGCGCGACCTGCAAGGCGGCGCGAAGAACTGGGAATGGATCAAGAAAGGCGTGCCGATGCGCCTCGAAATGGGACCGCGTGACATCACCAGCCGCAGCGTGGCAGTGTGCCGTCGCGATTTGGGACCGAAGGCCAAGGAATTCGTGCCGAAGGAGGAGTTCATCCAGTCGGTGCAAGAGCGCCTAGGAGAAATCCAAGACGCCCTGCTCGCCCGTGCCACGGCGCTGCGTGACGCCAACATGAAGAAGCTCGAAACGCTGGAGGAATTCAAAGCCTACTTCGCCGAGGACTCTGAAGGCGGCTTTGCCCTCATGAACTGGGCCGGCAGCAGCGAGGATGAAGACGCTTTGAGCAAGGAACTCAAGGTGACCATCCGCTGCATCCCGCATGGCGATCAGTTTGCCGAGGAAGGAAAATGCTTCCTCACCGGCAAGCCGAGCAGCCGTCGCGTGATCTTTGCTCGGAGCTATTGATTTCCTCCAATCATGGGACGCATCCGTCGGCATGGCTATGTCATCGAGTGGTTCATCGGCGACCACGATCCACGGCATGTGCATGTCTATGATGCCAAGGGTGGTTTCATGGGGCGATTGAATCTAAACACGCTGACCGGGCATGAAGGCTGGAATCCCGATAAAAAGCTGCTAAGGCTGATCGCAGAACTTCAAAAGCAGGGCCGACTATGAAAATCGCCGTTCAACTTAAAAAGCCTTTCGGCACGGGAACCTTCTCCCGCGTCAAGCATGCCCGCTATCTTGGCTGGGAGGATGCCTTTGATGTCGAGTTCGAGGATGGTCTTTGTTTTCTGGAGCCGCATGCGACGATCCGCAAAGCCAATGACATTTCCACCAAGGCGGTTCCGGTGCAGGTGGAGGTGGACGAGGAACTTCGCAGCCATTTCATCGTGACGTATGACACGGGCGAGGTGGCCGAAGTCCCTTGGTCATTCATTCGTGAACTGCCGCCAAAGACAGCACGGCGTCATCCTCAGCGGATGAAGTAGCTCAGGTTCTCCAGTTCCACGGCGAGGTCCACGCTGTTCACCACGACGTGTTCTGGCACGTCGAGGACGGTGGGGGAGAAATTCAGGATGGCCTGAATGCCGTGATCCACCATGCCATTGACGACGGACTGTGCGCTGCTGGCAGGGACGGTGAGGATCGCCATCTTGACGTTGTTGCGTTGGATGAACTCGGCCATCTCAGCCATTGCCAACACGGGTACACTCACCTGCGGGAGCTTGCGTGGGTTCAAATCGAACGCGGCAGCGACTTCGAAGCCCTCTTTGCGGAAGCCGCCGTAGCGGAGGAGTGCGGAACCCAGGTTTCCGACGCCGACGAGGATCACCGGCTGCAATTTGTTCTGCCCCAGCACGTCGCCGATGGTGGAACTTAGGGCGTCCACGTTGTAGCCGAGTCCTCGCGTGCCGAGCTGACCGAAGTAGGCCAAATCCTTGCGTAATTGCGTGGATTTCACCCCGGCGGCCTTCGCCAGTGCGGCGGAGGACACCGTGTCCACCTGATTCTCACGCAGCCTTTGAAGGCAGCGCTGGTAGATCGACAGGCGGTAGATCGACTTGCGGGGAATGTCTATTTTGGTGGGCATTGGTTGGACGCATGTGAAAATTCACCCGGAAGTGCTGCAAGTCAATTGGCCCGAACCTAACAGACTTGTCACCTTTGCGGCCCGACTGATGGCCCTGGCACCCTGCGGACAGGAGCTGTATCCGGGATGCGTTGCTCCGCCGGGATGCGCAAATGCTGCTCCAGCAGCTTCATGTGTTCGACCAGTCCCGGTGTGGACTTGTTGCCAGCGTGGAGGCGTTTCAGGATGGCGTAACCCTTATTCCAGGACTCAGGATCGTTCGACTGCGCCCAAGCATAGGCCGCGAAACGCTCGGTGTAATTCAGCCCGCCGTGCTGAAACGAGTTCCAGTAGGCGTCACCGGCTTTTTTGAAGTCATAGGTGCGGCGCAGATGAATCTCCGCCAGCTTCGCCCACAGACGCGGATGATCCGGCAGAAAGCGCAGCCCTTCTTCCTGGATGGCCACACCACGCATCACATGATCGTGGTAGAACTGCCCACGCAGGGCAGGTTTCAAATCTTTGCTGTAGAGGTAGTAAGACGCGGCGTTGTAGGCCATGTGCCAGGACGCCTCCTCCCAGTAGCGGAAATTGCGCGGCTGTAGCCGTGTCACCAGCTTGTAGAGGCTGTCCACCTTGGCCCAGTTCACGTTAGTGAACTCCAAGTGCGCCCGCAGTTGAAACATGCAGGCTGCCAGCCCGCGCAGGCCACCCAGCGATGCCGCCAGCCCGGCTTGCCCCAGGTTCTCTCCCACCCCGAGACGGATCGGCTCCTCCAGCATCTTCTGCTGCCGCAGATCCTGCGTGATCTTCTGCTCCAGCGGCAGTTTTGCCACGCCGAAGACCAGCAGCACCGCGATGGCCTGGAGTTCGCGTTTCATAGCTCTTTCTCCACGAACAAGAGATGTGTGACGAACAGGTAAACCGTCACATAAAGCGCTGCGATGCCCGTCATGTCATAAACGGCTGCCCAAGGGACGATCTCCCCGTTCACCACGCTGTCCACGATGTCGAACTGCGCTAGATCAGGGCAGATTGCCGCGAGCAGAAGTGTTGCGGCACGTCCGGCCCAGCCGGAGAGATTTGGCTGGAAGAAGAATTCGCGGATCAGCGCCTCGCCGTGGCCGATGATCGTGATGCAAAGCGTGATCACGATGGTGAACAGCGTCGAACTGGCGATGCTGGAGAGCAGCAGCGCAACCGTGGTCACCACCGTGGCCTTCAAAAAAATCGCCCACACTGCCCAGTGCAGGTTCCACGTCAGTCCCTGCCTCGCCACGATCTCACGCATTTGCGCCACCGTCTCCGGCGTGTCCATTTTCTCTAGGCGCATGCGGGCCAAGGCGTCATCAAACAGCATCGACTGCCGCAGCCACAGGATCAAGCTCAGCACCGCATCCATGACGATCAACCCGCCGCCGATGAGCAGCAGCACTCCCAGCAGCTTGCCCAGCAGGTAATCAAAGCGCGGCACCGGCTTCGACAGGATCGTGTATAGCGTGCGGTCCTCCATGTCCTTCGGGATCAGCAGCGCGGTCGAGACCACGCCGATGACGATGCTGAAAATCTGCAACGCACCCAGCGTCACGCTTTTGAGCAGGTTGAGTTGCTGCTCGGGATTGATCACCGAAAATGCAAACCCCGCGCCCACCGCCAGTAGGCAAAAAATCACGAGGAAGGCCAGGATTTTCATCCTCACGAGCTGCGTCACCGTCGCCATCGCCATGGTCCAGACGCGACGGGGCGAGAAGCGCACCTTCGGCGTCATTGCAGCAGGAGAATGGGGTGTGGCGTCACTCATGTTCATTTAGATTCATCAGTGGCCTCAAGGAACAAGCGTTCCAAGGTCGTGCGTGGATGACCGCTGCGCAGGATTTTTGTGCCGCCGCCTTCGGCTTGGACGAGCGCGTTAATTTTAGCCAGTAGGGCGGGGGAGGCGTTTTCGAGCACCATCTCGGTTTGATTCTCCACGGCGATCAAATCTTCCAATCGTCCTTCTCGCACCATGCGGCCATGGGCCATGATGCCCACGCGGTCGCACACCTCCTGCATCTGCTCCAGCAAATGTGAGGTGACGAGCACCGTGATGCCACGGGCGCGAAATTCGATGATCAGATCCCGAATTTTTCGCGAACCTGCCGGATCGACCCCTGCCGTTGGTTCATCCAGCACGAGCAGGCGCGGTTCGTGAATCAAGGCCTGCGCGAGTCCAAGGCGTTGCAGCATGCCTTTGGAATAACCGCCGACACGGCGCGTCGCGGCATCTTCCAGGCCGGTCAGCGCCAGCATTTCCTCAGCACGGTCTTTCAGCCTCGTGCCGCTCATGCCGCACAGGCTGCCGTAGAAGTGCAGCGTCTCGCGCCCATTGAGATGCTTGTAGAAATACGGGTTCTCCGGCAGGAAGCCCACGCTGTGGCGGCTGGCCACTTCCGTGCTCGGCACGCCAAAGATGCTCGTGTGGCCCTGCGTCGGCTTCAGCAGGCCCAGCACGGCCTTCATCGTGGTCGATTTGCCCGAGCCATTCGGGCCGATGAGTCCATAAACCTCGCCCGCCTTCACTTCGAGCGACAGATCATGCACCGCACGAAACGCCCCTTTCACCAAGGTGCCTTTGAAGACCTTGGTCAGATTTTGGACGGATACAGCAGGCGTGTCGGGCATGGTGGTTGTGTGGCCCTAATCAACGCACGATGCTGAATCCGCGCAAGCTGGTCTCTGCGGTGGCGGCTTTCACCTCGCGTTCCTTGATGTGGGAGCTCAGGCTGCTCTGCTCGATGTCCTCCAAGAACGCCTCCAGCTCATCTGCCTCAAACGCCTGCGCAAACAGTTCCACGCGTCCGTCTGGCAGGTTTTTGACCCACCCTGTCACATCGAAGCCGGAGGCGATCCGTTTCGTGCTGTAGCGAAAACCCACGCCCTGGACGCGACCGGTGTAAATAACATGTCTGGCTGTCATCACTTCATCAAAAGCTTCATCGCGGTGCGGGCTTCTTCACTCGCCGCATCCATCAAAACCACGCCCGCATCGCCGCGATTTCGCATTAGGCTCACAAAGCGGCCCTGTGCTGTGAATTCGGTCTCCCCCTTCGTGTTGTAGCGCTGTTTGAGCGAATTGAGCATCGCTTTGTGGAAGGCGTCTGCGGAGGCTTTGTCCATGAACAAGGTCTGCCACGCCGCGTGATCGCGTTTCGCGCCGCTTTCCGCCGCCCAAGCCAGCAAACGATCCGCCACGAGGCCGCGTGTGCCCATGCCTGCGTCCTCATCGTTGTTGTAGGTGCGCAGCGCCGTTGCACAGACGAATTTGCCGAGGCGGTCGTCGAGAAACGGTGCCACACCGCCGAGCTTCACTTCATCCAGCGTGATCTCCACCGGAGCAGGTCGTTCGGGATCAAGATAGACCTCAGGCTCGATCACTTCCGCCGTGTTGACCGGCGGGCGGCTGTAGGCGGCGTTGAGCTGCGGGAAATTCCCCGCGCTGTGCAGTGTCTGCGCGAAATCGAAGCCGCGGCTGAACGGGAACAGCGCAAGTTCGCGCAGAAAAACTGGCATGGGCACCTGATTCAGCGGATGATCGGGATCTTCGGTTGGTAGATCGTCTTTTGGAGCCGAGGACGGGTTTTGCAGCGAGTGCAAGAAACGCGTGAGCGACGCATCGCCCGAGATTAGTGCTTCACGAGCGAGCCGCATGTCCGTCGTCAGCGGTCCGTGCTGCGGCTGAAATAACGTGCTGCCGTATTCGCGCAGCAATTGTCCGAAGGCGATGCCCAGCGGCTCGTTTGAGATCACTGCCGGGCCGGTGGCCGTTTCAGGATCGACCGTGAACATCGTCTCCGTCTCCGTGTCATACCAGCCTCCGAGCAGCCGAGCCAACAGAGCGGCGCGTAGCGGCATGGGATCGACCGCTTCGGGAATCCAGCCCAGTGCCGCGAGACCGCGTGTGAGTTTCTTCGCCTCATCATCCGGCTGCTGGCGCTTCAACCAGGCCAGAATCGCCATTTCCACCTCCTCCTGGCTCACCGAGGTCGTCACCAGGGGCAGCGCCTGCAGCTTGCGCATCTTCATCATCTCCAGGCCCATGCCCACGAAGTCCGGGGCCACGTCGTCCTCCTTCATCACCACCGGCGGCGCGTTCTTCATGCCCAGCGTGCCCAGCTTTTGCAGCAGCTCGGCGTTCTCATCCTTTAGTGCGTCGTTCTGGCCTTGCAGATACTCGATCTGTCCCTGCAGCAGCACGATTTGCTTCTGCAAATCCTCCACGCTGCCAGTCGGCATCGGTGGGGGGGTAGTTTCAGAACGGGTTTCTACCACGGCAGGCGGCTTAGGCTTTGATCCCGACAAAAACACACCCGCCGCGCCCCCCAAGGCGAGGAGAACGAGCAGCAGTGTGGCGGGGTTGGTCTTCATCCAGTCTTCATAGAACAGACCTTTGATCATCTCCAGTTTTCTCGTTGGACGGACGCAAATTCACGCCACCATGCCACATGCTTCGCTGGCGATTCGGCAACCACGACCTCGATCTCACTCATCGCGGCCTCATCATGGGCATCGTCAACGTCACGCCCGACAGCTTTTCCGACGGCGGCCGCTTCAACGACCACGGTCGCGCCGTCGAACACGCGCTCGCTTTGATCGCCGAAGGCGCGGACATCCTCGACATCGGCGGCGAATCCACCCGGCCTGGTGCTGAACCCGTGGAGGAAGCTGAGGAAATGCGCCGCGTGCTGCCCGTGATCCGTGCCGTGCGCTCGCAAACCAAAGCGCTCATCTCTATCGACACCATGAAGGCCGCCGTCGCCCGTGCCGCTCTCGACGCCGGGGCGGACATCATCAATGACGTCACCGGCTTACGCGGCGATGCCGCCATGCTGCGTGCCGCCGCTGAATCCAAGGCCGGTCTCGTCGTCATGCACATGACCGGCAATCCGCAGACCATGCAGTCGAACCCTCATTATGACGATGTCGTCACCGAGGTGCGCGGCTACTTTGAAAACCGCCTGCGCCTGCTCGAAAACGAAGGCATCGCCCCTGAACGCGTCGTGCTCGACCCTGGTTTCGGCTTCGGTAAGACCCTGGAGCATAACCTTGCCCTCATGCGGGAGTTGCCGCTGCTCGCTACGTTG
>CAXNGR010000212.1:0-6773 GCA_964201265.1 Verrucomicrobiaceae bacterium | reverse complement strand
GTCGTGGACACCTTTCAGGTGATGACCAACTTCGAAATCGGCCGCCGCATCGTCGAGCACGAGCAAAAAGGCGCGAAGCGTGCGGCGTATGGCTCCGAGCTGCTCAAGGAGCTGTCAGCGAGGCTGACGGAGGAGTTTGGGAGAGGGTTTTCGAAGAGCAATCTGGCCTCAATGAGCGCGTTTTACCTCTAGTGGGCGGAGCGGCTGCTAATTTTCCAGACAGCGTCTGGAAAATTGCACAGCCGCCAGATTTCCCAGTCCCCTACTGGGAAATTGAGTGCGACAAAGATTTTCCAGCAGGCTACTGGAAAATTGACCGCGACTGAGATTGCCCAGACGCCGTCTGGGCAATTGGCGATAATTCAGCAGGCTACTGAAAAATCGATGCTGGCCCGAATTTGCCAGACGGCGTCTGGCAAATCTCCCTTCGCCCTGAGCTGGACCCACTACGCCCTGCACCTCACCATCAAAGGCCCCTATGAATGGAGCACTCTTGAGACGCGGTAATCCGCACCTTGCAAACTCGCAGGCTTCAACCGAAAGTTTATCCATGAAGATCACTGAGGACGTCCGCAAATACGCCGCCGAACAACCCATGTCCGAGGGGAAGGCGTTCGTCGAAGCAGGCGCGGAGGTTTACACCACCGCCTAATTCAGTTAAAATGTCTTAATTATTGGTGGACTGAATTGGCCAAATGAACTCAACGCTCCTCAAACGTCTCTTCCGTGCGATCCAAAATGGGTCGGGCACGGATGTTGATGTCCTATGCCGCAAGGTGGTTGAGGACGAGAAAAAGGCGGGTCACTCCCGAGTGGCTGAAGATCTGGAGCGAATACTTGGAGAATCGCGAAAGAGCCGCAGTTTTGAATCAACACCTGGAACTCTCGCGCGCCTTCCAACTAACCGTCGAGATTCAGCACCGTTACTGCAAGAAGTCCCGCGCGACCAACTGAGGCATCATATGGTTCTTCCAGATGCGGTGGAACAACGGTTTCGCCGCATCGAAAAGGAGTTTGCAGCGTGCTCTCGGCTCGCAGTTCACGGCCTTCAACCCCGTCGGCGAATACTGTTATATGGCCCACCAGGCTGTGGGAAGAGTCTTGGTGCAGAACGACTCGCTTGGAACACCGGGCTTTCCTTGATGAAGGTTCGTTTTGACACGCTTCTCTCATCATACTTTGGAGAGACACACACGAATCTTCGCAAGGTGTTTGATGCGGCTCAGGCAACCCCGTGTGCATTGTTCCTGGATGAGTGTGATACGCTTGCGCGTTCGAGGACTGAACGGAATGATGTCGGCGAAGCCACACGCATCACCAATGCGCTACTTGAGATGCTAGAGGGATATAGGGGTGAAGGCCTTGTCATCGCTGCAACGAATCTCGACTCGGCACTTGATCCAGCTTTGATCCGCCGATTCGATGAGGTGCTACGCATTCCTCTGCCTTCGAACGATCAGATAGAAGGCATACTGAAAAGCACCCTGTCCGCTGTAGCTGCCGAGAAAGGAATCCGCTGGGACCATCTGTCTCGTGAAATGGACGGCATGTCATGCTCTGAAGTGACTCAAATTGGCCGCAATGCCGCTAAGCACGCTGTTTTGGATGGTCGCAAAATTTTGACTGCTGACGACATTCGTTTCGCCTTGGCTGAAGCTCATGAGCGACACAATCAAGTTCAGTAACCGTCAAAATGGCTCCTCAAAACGATTTCCCTCATCTGCAATGGACCTTTCAAGGCCCTTTCGATGTGTCTTTCAAAAGGGGATTCGAGACTCCACCCGAAGTGATTGCAGCCAAGGCTGACCGAAAAGGACACTCAGGAAAGCTCCGTGGCCAGATCGATTTGATGAAGAAGGAGGCCAGTGCAAAGGCGGATATTCGCCAGCTATTCGGCCTCCCAGAAATCAAGGGGAAGGGATTTCTGCTCAGGGTTCCCGAGGGAACCGATGTAGATGCGTTGGCGCATGCTCTTGGTGTCGAACTCGTGGCAGAAACCGATAGTGGCTTAATGTTTGCGGCTTCGGACACACTTGATCTTGAAAAACTTTACGAAGTATTGTCGATGTTTGAAGGTGACGAGCGTGGAGGCGGCGGAGCGGCAAGCGTTCTCGATGTCTTTTATCAAGACGATGATGACCGAAAGCTTTCCGAGTTACTTGTTGGCCGCGTTCACGAGCTTTGGCCTTTTGAAGATAGGACCATCTATACCTTTGATCTTGGCATTCAAACGGCAGCAAGTAGCAGAAAGGTTCCGTGGACACCTCTCCCGAAAAAGAAAAAGGATCAAACAGCCGAAGATCGAGCAAAACAGGAAGCTGAACTCAGACGCAAAGATCGCGAAATTGCGGATGAAACCTGGATGGATGCTGCCGACGAGCGTTTTGCTGAGCTTGAAGACATCATTCAACATTATGGGGGCGAAGTGCTGGATGGGTTGAAGCATAAAGATTCAAACGAAACCAGGAAAGGCATAGTCTTCCCCGACAGCATTGAGGTTCGCGTCAGAATGTCGGGTCGAGGCTTTCGAGATCTTGTGGAAAACTTCAGGCACTTGTTTGAGGTGTCGTGGCCTCCAGAAATTCGCTATCTGCCTGGTTCAATCGAAGCAGAAGGAGGCGAGGGCACTGCCTCGGTTTTGCCGCCTGATGCCGATGCACCTAAAGTATGCGTTATTGATAGCGGTATCCAAGAAGATCACCGCTGGATCGAGCCAGCGATCGATAAAACGACAAGCAGGTGCTTTCTTCCTGATCGGGAACCAAATGATGTAGCAGACTACGTTCGTCCGCGAGGACATGGCACTCGCGTGGCCGGTGCTGTTCTATATCCTCGTGACGTGCCCAAGGATGGTGAGGTTCAACCAGTTGCGTGGCTTCAAAACGCGAGAGTGCTGGACGAGAACAACGAGCTTCCAGACAATTTGCCTCCCGAGCGTTATTTGACAGAGGTTGTCGAGCATTTTGCGAGCGATGAAAACGGAACAAAGATATTCAACCACTCGATCGCGGATCACAAGCCGTGTGCGAGCAGCCGCATGTGCTCATGGGCGGCAAAAATTGACGACCTAGCGCATCGCTATGATCTGCTATTTCTTCAAGCGGCTGGAAACGTGGAACCAGTTGCTATATTCAATAGCCTGAAAGATGGAGTTGATCATCCCAATCAATTGCTTGAAGACCACGCCAAAGTAGCCAGCCCAGCTCAGAGCCTTCATGCGCTGACCGTTGGTTCGGTGTCTCATGCTGTCGTGGATGATGGTTTACGCAGTTCGTTTGCCCAGCAAGAAAACTTTCCCTCTGCTTTCAGCCGTGCCGGTTACTCACCGCTTTGGAGAGTCGTTAAGCCGGAGGTGGTCGAATATGGTGGAGATCGGCTTCGCGGAGATCCTCTTACTCGCACTTTACCAACCAGTGCCGCTACGGCACCAGAGCTAGTCGCCAGCACAATGTTCGGCGAACCAGCCATATCGACGGATGATGTTGGAACATCCTTCGCTGCGCCGAAAGTTGCCCATATTGCGGCACACCTTCAACAGCTCTTTCCCAACGGTTCTGCTCAACTATACCGTGCCCTAATCGTGCAAAGTGCGCAATGGCCTGAGTGGACTACTAAAGCGGATGCAGACGAAGTCCTTCGACTCATAGGGTATGGGCTGCCGTCGCTAGAACGTGCCACAACCAATAGCCCACAACGAATCACTCTGATCACGGATGACGCGAAGGAGATTTGGAGCAAACAATATCACCTCTACAACATCACAATTCCTGAAGAAATCCGCAACGCGGCACTAGAGGCCAGGATTCGAATCGACGTCACGTTGGCTTACACAGCCTGCCCTCGACGAACCAGATCACGACGAACTGGTTACCTTGAAACTTGGCTGGACTGGTCAGCAATCTGTTTTGAAGAACCTCTTGAGCACTTCAAAGCTCGAATGGAAGGAAATAAACAAAGGAGCTACACAGGACTCCCCTGGCACATTCATCAGCAAGCTCAGCACGGTGAGGTTGATATCAGCAGAAGTCTTGGTTCTGTTCAGAAAGACTGGGCTGTGATTGATGCGAACCAATTGCCCGAGGACTTTGCAATCGCTGTGCGGGCTCATGTTGGCTGGAACCACAAAGAAGGCGGTGGCCTTGCTCGATACTGTTTGGTCGTGACCTTCGAGGCGTTAGACACTGAACTTCCTGTTTATACAGCTATCGAAGCGGAAGTTGAGGCGCAGACTGAAGTTCCTTGGCTTTGAAAAGACGCAGTTGACGCACGGATGGGTAAACTGGGGACGTTTGATGGCCGGTCATGTCACGTCTCTTCATCTCGGCTCTCGCTCTGTTTGCCTCGCACCTTCCTGCGCAGGAGATTCACACACTGGTCTCGGATGAGGACTATCTCGCCTTTCCGGCGGTGATCGAGCTGGGGGATGAGGTGCTGGTGAGCTTCAAGCGCGGGAAAGCGCACGCGGCGGATGCGGGGGCGACGCAGGAGCTGCTGAGGCTGGACAAGGCCTCTGGCAAAGTCCGCGCCACGGGCACGCTGGCGGAGGTGAAGGGCGAGATCATGCAGATGGGCGAGTGGGTGCGGTTTGGGAACGGGGATGTGGCGAACTACATCGACGCGCAGGCGGCGCAGGGCTCGCTACGAACGGGATTGGCCGTGGTGAGGTCCAACAACGGCGGCAAGAGCTTCGGGCCGGTGCAGCGGGTGGGCGTGATCGATGGCGTGGAGTATGGCTATGCGTTTGACTCGATCACGCGCGGCCAGACGACGTGGATGCTGGTGATGACCTTTGCGAACCTCACGGGCGGAAAGCTCGTTCACAAGACGAAGAGCCAGCCGGGCTCCGTGGATGTGATCCGCAGCGATGACAACGGCCAGACGTGGCGCTTCGTGCGCAGCATCACGAGCGAACTCGGCGGTGCGCCGATCAATGAAAGCGCTTTCATGGCGCATGGCGATGGCTTCATCGTCACCGCGCGTGGTTATGATAACCGCCAGTGGCTGCTGCGCACAGACGCGGAGTTCAAGTTGATGGAGAAGAAGGACATCACTGCCGCGCATCAGGTCATCACCTCGCACATCGGCAGGCCGCGTTTGTTTCAACGTGACGGCGCATCGTATCTGCTCGGACGCAACTGGGCCGCGCCGGGGCTGATGCAGCTCGCCCTGTTCAAGTTTGATCCTCAGACGCTCGCGATCACACGACATGTCGTCTTGGACAATGCGGAGAAGAAGCCGGTGGCCGATGGCTACTACGCGCAGCCGTATTGGACGGAGAAGGCGGGGCGCACGGGCTTCCACGTCATCACCTATAAAAGCGGGGCGCAGAAAGTGCCGGAGATCCTCCGGCTGGAGTTTGACTGGGAGAAGGTGCGGTGAGGAGGGTGGGCCAAACGCAGGCTCAGGCATTAGAAGGATCGCCAGGCGTTAAAGCCTCTCCAAACCTCGCCCAGTCCGAGTTCGGCGATTTTGTTCATCACCAGCGGCTCATCAATATCGTCCGCAGATCGCTCGATCATCGCGTCAATGTCACGCAGATGCTTCTCTGAGCGGCCCTCCTGGTAGAACTGCAGCTTGCGCAGGATGACATACTCGGGCGGAGCGACCCAGATGGAGTCATCATCCATTTTGATCTCTCGCCTTCGCGTGAACGCCCAGGCGTGCAGCGGATCGTTGCCGGCTAGATAGACATCCGCTTTGAAGCCGGTGTCGTGATGAATGAGATTGAAGTGCCCCTTCTCGCTCCGGGCCGCCTCCTCGAAGATCACCTCACTTGGCGGACAGTAGAACTGCGTCTCGTCAAACGACTGGATGAACTTCTTGATGCCAGCCTGAGGCAAGACGAGGACGAGATCGACATCCATCGTCAGGCGCGGCTCGCCGTAGATCATCCCGGCGATGCTGCCGGTAATGAAGTATCTCAGTCCAGCTTCATTGAGCGGACGAGTGAAAAGCAGCACGAGATCAGTCTCGGGCATTCCAGAAGGCTTCGTTGAGGGCTTGTTTGACCTGCGAGTCATCCCATGCGGGATGCTTGGCACGGATGGACGCTTCTTTGATGCGCCGAGCGGAAAAGTAGAGGCGCTGAGCGGCACGCAGCTTCCCTGCCGGGCCGAGACGTTTGAGAGCCAGGCTCCAGGCATCGGTGTTGTTGGGAATGCGGTCCTTCATCGTCAGATAGTTTGTCGGAGTTACGTAGCATTCAAGGCGTTCCATCCACTGTCTTACCTTGTCGCAAATCATGTCACATCCAATCAGCCCAAGTCGAACCATCCTGGTCGTCCTTTCTGACTGGGAGGAGGTGCGGTGAATGCGGACCGTCTGCCGCGTGCGTGGCTCATCGTCGGTGTGCTGTGGGTCGTGGCGGCGCTGAACTACCTGGACCGCATCATGATCACCACGATGCGTGACTCGCTCACGCAGGCGGTTCCGATGACGGACGCGCAG
The DNA here is from genome assembly GCA_964201265.1 of Verrucomicrobiaceae bacterium. Classification (GTDB taxonomy): domain Bacteria; phylum Verrucomicrobiota; class Verrucomicrobiia; order Verrucomicrobiales; family Verrucomicrobiaceae; genus Prosthecobacter. The sequence goes on along the minus strand of CAXNGR010000212.1, from coordinate 326 downwards.
TTCGGCCTGCTGACCTCGGTTTTTCTGTGGGTGTATGGTTTGCTGAGCCCGTTCGCCGGGTTTCTCGCGGATCGCTTCAATCGCAGCCGCCTGATTGTGTTCAGCCTGCTCGTGTGGTCGCTGCTGACGTGGCTCACGGGTCATGCGCGGAGTTTTGAGGAGCTGATCGTCGTGCGGGCGCTCATGGGGCTGAGCGAGGCGGCGTATCTGCCCGCCGCGCTGGCTTTGATCGCCGATTACCATCGCGGCAGCACGCGCTCGCTCGCCACGGGCATTCACATGACCGGCTTGAGCGTCGGCACAGGACTGGCGGGCATCGGCGGCTG
>CAXNGR010000211.1:0-6780 GCA_964201265.1 Verrucomicrobiaceae bacterium | reverse complement strand
CCGAACTCACGCAGGAAGTGGCCGCGTGGCGCGGGAGATGGCAGTTCAGCCGCACGGCTCCAAGTCTGGTGCAGCGTCTTCTGGTAGTTTTCGTAACTCTTGGCCCCCTTCGGATCTTTGATGCCGAGAACTTGTTCGTCAGCCTTGATGCGGGCCATGAGTTTCGGATCGAGCGGTGTCTCTCTGGCGTCGATGCGGGAATCCTCCATCAGGCTCATCATCGCCATGTCCATGGATCCGCCGCCGCTCACGGCGGCCAGCTCGGCCTGGATCTTCTCGTTGCCGGACTTCTTCGCGGCAGCGTAAAAGTGCTTGGAGACGTTCTCGCGCAGGATGCGCTGGCTCTGACCGAGGCGGCGTTGGATGTCCTTGGCCTTGTCCTTGTCGTCCTTGGCACGGGCCTCGTCGAGTTCCTTGCGGAGGCCGTCGAACTCCTTGTTCTGTTCGCGCATGGCATCGGCGACAGCTTTCGAGGCTTCAAAGAGAAGCGGAGCCTCGGTTTGATCGAGAATCTGCGCCAAACGGCGGCGGTTTTCGAGATCGCGCTTCTCGCGCTCGCGGGCGCTCCAGTTGGGCTGCTCAGGATCGGGGCTGACGAGGGCGACGAGCGAGTCCCACACCTGCTCGGCCGTCATGCGACGAAAAGCAGGACCCTGGAAGTAATAGGGCGCGCCAGGGGAGATTTCCTTCGTGCTTTCGCGGGCAAAGGCCTGCGTGTTCAGCAGCACGCGCAGGTAGGCCTTCATGTCATACTTCAGCGCCACCATCTGCTTCTCCAAATAACGCATCAGCTCAGGATTCGAAGCCACGCTGTTGTCCATCATCTCATCCACTTGCTCGTAGATGCCCGCGCCGAAGACGCGCTTCCACAGGCGGTTGGCGATGATCGTGGTGAAGCGCGGATTTTCGGACGAAGTGAGCCATTGGCCGAACTCACCGATGGTGTTCGACTCCTTCGTCATCGTCACCGGCTTGCCAAACATCACGGAAGCCTGCACGACATCCTTCGGCTTCGCGTCGGTGTATTTGTAGTCATGCGGCAGACGAAGCGCGCCTTTGTTTTGCACGACAAGGGTGTCACGCAGCGGGCGAAAGGCCTCGTTGAGCGCCTGACGCATCAAATCCTGTGTTTCCTTGTCCAGCGCCTTGTCCTGGCGGATCATTTTCTGCACCTCGTCGTTGCCCTTCGAGTGGTAGCTGGTGGCGCTCATGTTGTGAGTGAAGGCCGCCATTTCGAAGAACTGCTTCTGCGTCCATTTGTCGAAGGGATGGTCGTGGCACTGCGCGCACTCCATGCGCGTGCCGAGGAAGATGCGGGTGGTGTTGGACAAGTTGTCGAGCGGCATGCCGCGGTCGCGCATGTAGTAGCCGATGGCGCCGGTGTCGAAGCAGGTGCCCTCGCTGGAGACCAACTCACGGGCCATCTGGTCCCAGGACTTGTTCGTGCGCAGCGATTCGCGGATGAAATTCAGGTACTGCTGCGCCGTGGTGCTGCCACCCACGCCCTGGCTCTGCGCACGCAGCACGTCGGCCCAGTAGTTGAAGGAATGCTGCACATAACCATCACTGGCGAGCAGGCAGTCGATGAGCTTGGAGCGCTTGTCGGGAGCCTGGCAGGCATGAAATGCCTTTGCTTCATCCAAAGTCGGGATTCGGCCCACGACGGTGAGATAGGCACGGCGGAGGAAGGTGGCGTCATCCACCAACGCGTTTGGCTTGATCTTGTGTTTCTGCCAGCTCTGGGCCAGCAGGGTGTCGATTTGCTTCGAGGCGTCGGCAACGTTCGGCTGAGCGGCCTGAAGACTCGTGGCGACAGCGATGATCGGGATAAGCAGCATGGCTTTCATGCCGCAATCAACGCGGAGAAAAGGGCCGCAGTGTCAGCCCTGGCCCAGGATGCCAAATCCTGCACAGGGAATGACAATTCGCGTCTTGCCAGCCCGAGGAGTCCGGCCAGAAAAGCAGCTATTACCCGCGAATGTCTCTCCAAAGCCCACGAATGACCTCCATGGCCTCGCCCATGCCCTTCGACAGCTCGGCCAGTCCCGGCCCCAAAATCCACGAGGCGTAAGTGATGCCCGCCCACCAAGCGAGGGCGTTCACAATGATCATCATCGTCACCACCACCTCAACCCAGCGCCCCCAGATCTTGAGGTAGCCGTTCTCGTCCTTGGAACGGCGAAAAATATTGTCTGAGTAAATCGAAACCGCCGCCCACCACAGCAACGGCGGCATAAGCAAAAAGCCAAAAATCATCCGCCGCAGGACCGCTCCACCTCGTTGCTCATAAGGCACGCGGTCGTAATCACGGTAGCGAGCGACGCGTCGCCGCACCGGCTTCACCATGAGTCCGTCAGCCAGGACCTCGCCCGTAGCATGCAGTTCTAGCAGCGTGGAAACCGGCCGCCATTGCTCGTCGTCATCGCGCCTCACCAAGTCGCTGTCACGGATTGAACCATACGCGAGAAAATTTCGCAGATCGTCTTTGGAGCAGGGGCCGAGGGTCTTTTGGCCTTTGGCGATGTAATACAAGGCATGCACGGGTTCGGGAGGTATGAACAGCAGTAAGATAAGTGCGGGCCTTGGTGCAATGCAATATCCGCACCAAGAATTGTTGTAAGTTTTTTCTCAGAAACTCACGACCCCGACGGCGTTCTCTCACCATGCGCCCACTGCTTATTGCCTGCCTTTTCTACGCATCTCTCCACGCCCAGTCCCCTGCTCCCACCTCAACCATCCAGGCAGGATTCGCCGAGCGGGACATCACCCCCGGCATCGGCATGGAGCAGCCGGGCGGGTATAGCAAAAACTTCCACCGCAGCTTCCACGATGCCTGCAAGGTGCGGGTGGCCTTGTTCGACGATGGCAAGAAGCGGGCCGCCGTGATCGGCCTCGACGCGCTCTTGGTGCCAAGGCAGATCGTGCTGGATGCCCGGGCGCAGATTGAAAAAGCCACCGGCATCACGGGCGATGCGGTGCTGATTTGCGCCTCGCATTCACACAGCTCCGGCCCGGTCGGCATGGTCATGCCAGGGGAATACGACACCGCTTCCGATCTCGTGAAGAAGCTGGCCTATGAAGAATCCTCCTGCGCTGATGCAGGCTACCTGCTGCGGGTAACGAGCGAGATCGTGGCCGGTGTCGTAGCGGCAGATCGTGCCAAAGTGCCGGTGCAACTCGGTTTTGGCTTCGGCCACGAGGACAAAGTGGCCTTCAACCGCCGTCTGCGCATGAAAAACGGCCAAAGTTGGAGTCATCCTGGCGCGGGCAATCCCGACATCCTCGAATACGCCGGCCCCATCGACCCGCAGGTCGGTGTCATCGGTGCCTGGGACATGCAAGGGCAGCTTGTCGGTGTGGTGGTGAATTACGCCTGCCATGCCACCACCAATCCCGGCGGCATCTCCGCCAACTGGATTCACCATCTCGAAAAAACCATCCAGGGCGGCCTCGGCACCCGCGCGCCTATCGTCTTCATGCAGGGCGCATGCGGTGACGTGACACAGGTGGACAACCTCAGCCCCAATCAGCGCCCGAAATCAGAGGAATGGTCGCAATTCGTCGGCAGCCGCATTGGGTCGGAGACCATCCGCACGCTGCTGGCGATGCCAAAGGCCACCACCGCGCCGGTCGAGACACGCCAAGAAGTTCTAAAGATCAAACGCCGCCCGCCTTCGCCGCAGCGCGTCGCCAAGAGTCTCGAAACCATGCAGAAGCCCAAGAACACCGTCGAACCCACGGAGTGGATCTTTGCGAAGGAAATCGTCATGCTCGATCATCTGAACAAAACCGTCCCGCTGGTCGATTGCGAGGTGCAGTGCGTCAAAATCGGCCCCGCGTGCTTTGTTTCCAATCCCGCCGAGTACTTCGTGCAATACGGCCTCGACATCAAAAAAGGCAGCCAGCACGCCTTCACCTTCCCGTGCGAGCTTTCCAACGGCATCGTCGGCTATGTGCCCACCGAGGAGGCCTTTGGCCCGAACGGCGGCGGTTACGAGACGCGCCTCACCGCTTACTCAAATCTCGAAATCACCGCCGGCACTCAAATGGCGAACAAAGGCATCGAACTCGCCAATCAGATGAAGGCCGAGCCAAAGCCGGAGCATCCCAAAATCCCGCCCTTTGCCGGCAAGCCGTGGATGTATGGCAATGTGCCGCCGGAGCTGGAATAGCGGTTCTGAGTTTGCAGAATCGGCGGCAGCATGCCAAAGCAGCGGTCTGCCATGGACACCTCAGAACTCCTCACCGCCCTGAACTGGCGCTACGCCACCAAGGTCTTCGACCCCTCGAAGAAAATCCCCGCCGACACCTGGGCCGCGCTTGAGGAGTCGCTGGTGCTTACACCGACGAGCTTTGGCTTGCAGCCCTGGAAATTCTTTATCATCCAGGATCAGGAGTTGCGGGAAAAGCTCGTCGCGCACTCATGGCGTCAGCGCCAAGTGGCCGATTGCTCGCATCTCGTCGTGATGACCGTGAAAAAAGCCTACAGTCTCGACGATCTCGATGCCTTCATCGCCCGCATGGTCGAGGTGCGCGGCGGCAGCGCCGATGCACTGGCTGGATTCCGCAAGATGGTCGCGGGCACGCAGGCCCAAGGCTACATGACCCAGGACTGGGCCAAAATGCAGGCCTACATCGCCCTCGGCCAGTTCATGGCGGCCTGTGCGCTGCTCGGCATCGACACTTGCCCCATGGAAGGCTTCGTGGCTGGCAAATACGACGAACTCCTCGGCCTTGAGGCCCAGGGGCTCACCACTGCCGTCCTCTGCCCCGCCGGGTATCGTCACCCGGATGACCGCTACGCGTCCTTGCCCAAAATCCGCTTCCAAAACAGCGATGTGATCGAACACCGCTGAGCAAACCAACGACTCAGCCCAACGCCGCGATCACTTCGATCTCAATCAGCGCTCCCAGCGGCAATCCCGCCACCGCCACGGTCGAACGCGCCGGTTTGTGGCCTTCAAAGGCGGCCTCATAGAGCGGATTGATCTTCGGAAAATCGGCCATGGAGGTCAGAAAGACCGTCGCTTTGATGACATCGCTCATTTTGAGGCCCTGCGCGGTTAGCAACGCTCGAATGTTCGCCAGCACCTGGTTCGCCTGCCCTTCCACATCCGTCGCTACGATCTTGCCTGCCGTTGGATCAATCGGGATCTGGCCTGAGCAGAAGAGCAAACCGCCCTGTTTCACCGCTTGCGAATAAGGTCCGACCGCCGCAGGCACAGTGGGAGTGTTGTTGATGAGTTCCATGCGGCTTCATAGCGAACATGAGCAGTGACGCAACCCGCCATCACGGCCGCGTCTCCTTCAAGCCTCGCGCCTTGTCGATGAGCTGCAGGAACTCGCCACGATAGCCGAGCTTGTCCGCGCCTTTGCCATCGAGCGCGAGTTTGCGCACCGTTTCCCAGCTCAGCGAGCCCTTGTAGGCCGAATCACGCAGCAGCAGGCCGAATCCGGCCACAGCGGCGCTGAATTTGTACTCCTCGCTGCTCGCCGTGAGCGTTTTGCCCTCGTCCTTGGTCGGCACTTCGATCAGTTTGCTCAAGTCGCTGTCCGGTTCCTTGTAGCGAAGCTTCACCGTCATCAGTTCGCCGCTCTTCGCCGCGTCGGCGAGCTGGGCGGGCGCGATGACTGGCGTTTGATACTTCAAACCATCCACTGCAGGCCGTGGCTCGGCTCCGGGGGGCAGATTCGCGGGCACGACTTCATACAAGGCCACCACGCTGTGGCCCGCGCCGATTTCACCGGCGTCTTTGGTGTCATCATTGAAGTCCTCCTTCGCCAGGAGGCGGTTTTCATAACCGATGAGGCGATAACTGCGCACAGAGGCAGGATTGAACTCGACCTGAATTTTCACATCCTTCGCGATGGTCACCAGCGTGCCGCTCATCTGCTCCACCAGCACTTTGCGCGCCTCGCTGAGACTATCGATGTAGGCGTAGTTGCCGTTGCCCTTATCAGCCAGCGTTTCCATCGTGCGATCCTTCAGATTGCCGCTGCCAAAGCCCAGCACGCTGAGGAAGACGCCGCTTTTGGCCTTCTTCGTGATCAGTTTCTCCAGTTCCTCCGGGGAACTGACACCGACATTGAAATCGCCATCGGTGCAGAGGATCACACGATTGACGCCTTCCTTGATGAAACCGGCCACGGCCTGCTCGTAAGCCAGTTGAATGCCCGCACTGCCATGTGTGCTGCCACCAGCTTTGAGTTTTTCGATGGCAGCGAGGATGTCGGCCTTCTTCTCGCCATTCGTCGGCGGCAGCACGAGACCGCTGCTGCCCGCATAGACCACCATCGTCACGCGATCCCCTTCCCCGAGCTGTTCGGTGAGCATGCGCAGCGACTGCTGCACCAGCGGCAGCTTGCTCGCCTCGTTCATCGAGCCGGAGACATCGACGAGGAAGACCAGATTGCTCGCTTTGCGCTCATTGCCGAGTTCGCGGCCCTTGATCGCGATGCGAGCGAGTCTGTGAGTCGGCTGCCACGGGCACGGAGCCAGCTCCACGCGCACCCCGAACGGTTCCTTCGCCTGCGGAGCCGGCCCTTCCTCCGCCGTGGGGAAATAATTGACCAGCTCCTCGATCCGCACCGCATCGGCAGGCGGAATCGTGTTCTGATTCAAGAACCGCCGCACGTTCGCATACGCTGCGGTATCGACATCAATCGAGAACGTCGAGAGCGGCTCCCGCGCCACGTCCTTGAGCTCGTTTTCGAGGATGCGGGTGTAGGATTCGCCCAACGAGTCGGATTTGCGGCGAAGTTTGGTCGCCGGTTCCTCTC
>CAXNGR010000210.1:0-6786 GCA_964201265.1 Verrucomicrobiaceae bacterium | reverse complement strand
CTCTGCCATGAACGGGGTTAACACCCCATGGCGCTTGCGGTGTCTTCACGTCTAGGCTGCGGCGTGGAAAAATTCCTCCAGGAACTCCGCCACAACCCATTTTATGAAACTCGCCGTCTTTTTCATCATCAGCGCCCTCGTGGCGTCAGTCATCCAGGCACAGACCGTGCCCGGTCAAACCACACCCGGTCGCAATGTGGCGCAGTATCGTGCGGCGGAGGGCTTCACGGAGCTCGTCGGCCTCGAAGTCTGGAACATGCAAAACGAGCGGCTCGGCAGGGTCAAGTTCATCACCGCCGATGTGGAGAACGGGCGTTTGGTCGAGGTGGTCATCACCTCTGGCGGTGGTTTTCTTGGTTTTGGGGCCAGACTTACCGCCGTACCGCCGAGGGCGCTCAGCATGGACCAGCCCGCGCAGGTGCTGCGTCTGAATGTGAGCAAGGCTCGTTTTGATGCCGCCCCTCGCTTCAACTCATCGCACATGAAAGCTGCCACGCAGGAGGCGCGAGTGGCTGAGGTGAGCCGCTACTTCGGCGAGGTGCCCTGGTTCTTTCTCGACGGCCAGCAGGTCGCGAAAAACGCCGAGATTCTGCGCATGGGGCATGTGCGGAAACTTGCCAGCATCCTCGGGCTTTCGGTCAGAGACACCCAGGGCAGTTACATCGGCCGGGTGGGCACTCTGATGACCGATCTGCCGAAAGGTCAGATCATGCATGTCGTGGTGGGAACGGACGCGATGAGCGGTCAACGCAGCCGGGTGATCCAGCCCCGAGCGCTGAAATACAATGCGCGGCACAGCGGCTTCGTGCTGGACAACACCAAGGTGGAGCAGGCAGGTGAGCCGCGTTTCAAGTGGCTCGGCGATAACCAGACCTCCTTCCAGCAGGAGGCTTATGTGAACCGTGAGGTGCAGACCAACCAGAGCCGCAACTCCAAGCAGAATGTGCAGGAAGGCCGTGCCAGCAATGTCCACGCGATGGAGCAGGGCGAGAACTTCCGCGACGAAAAGAAGACCCGCCTCATCTTGCAGGCCATCCAGGCGGACCCCACCCTCTCCGCGCATGCAAAGAATGTGGAGGTCGTGACGCTCAACGCTCAGACCACGCTGCGCGGCCACGTGAACACGATTGAAGGCAAGCGTCGGATCGGCGAGATCGCCATGAAGGCCGGACGGCCTGAAAACGTCAGCAATCAGCTCCAGGTGCGGCCGCACTGAGGCTGTTGAAATTCCTCCTGATGTGAGAAGTCAGACGTGAGATGTGCTGCTACGGCCGTGCCACTTCTAACTTCTAACTTCTAACTTTTTACGTCTCACCAGGTTCTTCAACAGCCTGTGAGTTGAGGGGGGCTTCACTTCGTGGTGCCGCCGCTCTCGACGGATTTAAGCACCACATTGAGCGTCTCCATGAACTCGTTCACTTTGATGGGCTTGGTGAGGTAGCGGAAGAAGCCAGCTTCGAGGCCTTTGGCGATGTCGCTGGGGATGGCATTGGCGCTGACGGCGACGATGGGGATGTGCGCGGTGGCGGGATCGAGGCGAATGATCTTCATGGCCTCAATGCCGCTGATGCCGGGCAGGTTGATGTCCATCAGGATGACATCCGGCAGGTAGCCGCGGGCTAGGCTGATGCCGTCCTTGCCATTCTGCGCGGTGAGTAGCCGCAGGTCGGGGCGGCGGGAGATCAATTGCTCGATGAGCTTCAGGTTCGCGGGATTGTCCTCAATGTAGAGCAGAAGGCGGGTGCGCGTGCCCGTTGCGTCTGGCGCGGCGATCTGCTCGGTGTTGACGGCCTTAATGAAAGCCGCGTGCGGATCAATGTCTGAGCCGAACTCGATCCAGAACACGCTGCCAACACCGACGGTACTCTGCGCACCGATGCTGCCCTCCATGAGTTCCACGAGGCGCTTGCTGACGACGAGGCCGATGCCGGTGCCTTCCTCGCCGGTGGTTTCCTTGCCCAGACGATTGAAGGCTTGAAACAACTGCGCCAGCAGCTCGGGCGTCAGTCCGTCGCCGGTGTCCTTGACGCTGATGCGCAGGCGGCTGGGAGTGGTCACGTCACAGTTCACCACGACCGTGCCGCTGGTGCGATTGTATTTGATGGCGTTGGAGAGCAGGTTGATGAGCACCTGCTTCAGGCGGGTGCGGTCGGCCTTGATGAAGCTGGGACGCTCGAATTTCGGAAACACCATGCTGATGCCACGCTTCTGCGCCTGCGGCTCGATCATGGCCTGGCATTCGATCATGACCTCGGCCAAGGAGATGGCTTCCAGCGAGAGCGACAGCCTGCCAGACTCGATCACGGCGAGATCGAGGATGTCATTGATCAGTTCCAGGAGAAACCAGCCCGCGTGCAGGATCTGGTCGATGCTGGCTTTCTGCGCGGGCGTGGGCCCTGGCACGTCGGACTCCATGAGCTGGGCAAAACCGAGGATGGCGTTGAGCGGAGAGCGCAACTCATGACTCATGCTGGAGAGGAAGTCGGACTTCGCGAGGTTGGCCTTCTCGGCAATCGCCTTGGCCTTTTCCAGCTCGATGTTTTGCTCCCGGAGCCGCTGGTCGAGCTTTTCCTGCTCGGCCTCGGCCTGCTTGCGCACGGTGTTGTCCGTACCGATCAGGAGGTAGCCGATGATGCCTTGGTGATCATGCACGTCCCGCAGCGCGGTGACGGACACCACGGCGGGAAAGCGGCTGCCGTCCTTGCGGATGTAGGTCAGTTCATAAATATCCTCAATGCCGCGTGAGGCTTTGAACACGAGCGCCTCGAAGCCGGGCTTGATCTCGGTGCCCAGCTCCAGGCTCAAGGACGCGGCGCGGGCGATGACTTCCTGCGGGTCGGAAATCTCCGCTGGGGTGATTTGGTTCAGCACATCGGCAGCGGCATAGCCCAGCATGCGCTCCGCGCCGACGTTGAAGATCTGGATGACGCCTTTTTCGTCCGTGGCGATGCTGGAGAAGTTCGCACTGTTCAGGATCGCGTCCTGCAAGGCACCGGTTTTCAGGAAAGTGTCATGGTGCAGTCTTTCGGTGAGGCTGGTGGTCGCGTGGGCATCCGCAGGTTCGTCGGCGGGAAGGGGACTTGAGGGCGAGTTCATTGTGTTTCCATGAGAAGCGCCCGCTTTCGGGCACGTCCGGCACATTCTCGGCATGATGGGCTGCGGATGTTATGGGGTGTTCACCCCATCGCGCTTGCATGAGAGCAACCTCACCTCCTCAGCGCCAAGATCAGCTCATCCACCTTGTCCGCGATCTGCTGCATCTCACTCTGCGTCGGCGGATCGCTCACCGCCATCCCCAGCGTGTTCGCCACGTTGCTGTTGTTGCTCGTGCCAGCTCAAACCTTGCAAGGTCGTGCCATAACCACCTCTGGTAGCGTCAATACCACCCGTGGTACGGCCACTACCAGACAAGGTAGCGCCAGTGCTAGGTATGGAAATTCGGTTTTCACCTCTGGAAATACCCTTGGAACGCCTGATTCCTCCCAAAAGGGGCCTTGAGCCCCCGAAAATGCTTATATGAAGAGTATTGGGGCCACTTTTGCCGGAGGCGTCCTCCACAGCACCGACTACTTCAGCTCCCGCGACTACGACGAAGGCCGCGCCTGGCTCGTGCTCTCATCCTGCGACTGGCATGTGCTCCTCCCCCGCATCCCCGCCGTCCCCCTCACCGTGGCCCATGCCCGGCCCGTGACCGACTGCCAGGAACTCGATGGCTGGCGCTTGGAACTCGGCCGCTGGCACCTCCCGCTGCCCCGCCGCCAGATGGGAACGATGGACCGCACAAGCTAGACAACTCCCAATTAACTCGTCACAATCAAACCAATGAGCTTCTTTTCTCTCGAACTTTGTGCCGGTGGCGGCGGCCAAGCCTTGGGCTTGGAAGGTGCCGGATTTCATCATGTCGGTGTTGTGGAGTATGAGCCCCAGTATTGCACCACGCTCCGTTTGAACCGCCCTCATTGGAATGTGCTCCAGCAAGACATTCGCGACTTCCAACCGAATGCGTTCGGCGACGTTGATTTGATCGCAGGTGGCGTACCATGCCCTCCGTTTAGCATCGCGGGCAAACAACTCGGTGGGGACGATGAGCGGGACATGTTCCCAACTGCGCTGAACATCATTTCGAAGATCAGGCCACGCGCGGTGATGCTTGAGAACGTCCAGGGATTGGCGTCTGCAAAGTTTAAAGAGTATCGGGATGATCTGCTCAAGCGCTTCTCAAAAATGGGCTATGAAGCCGAATGGAGAGTCTTACAGGCCTCCGACTTTGGAGTGCCCCAGCTTCGCCCTCGATTTATTCTCGTCGCTTTGCGACCCGATGACATGATGCACTTCATATGGCCGCGTGGTTCTACGTTCCCACCCACTGTCGGAGACACGCTTGTGGACCTCATGGGAGCGAATGGCTGGCTTGGAACTGAAGAATGGGTCGATAAAGCGAATAAGATCGCACCGACTCTTGTTGGCGGTTCAAAGAAGCACGGAGGGCCAGACTTGGGGCCAACAAGAGCCAAAAGGCAATGGGGCGAGCTAGGTGTGGATGGTATGGGATTGGCAGATGAAGCCCCTGACGTGACTTTTCCGGTAGATAAACTTCCCCGACTGACCGTGCGAATGGTGGCGAGAATCCAAGGTTTCCCAGACGAATGGCAGTTTAGCGGGAAGAAAACCGCTGCTTATCGTCAGGTCGGAAACGCTTTCCCTCCACCTGTAGCCAAGGCGGTTGGCCGTCGTATTGTCGCCGCATTTAAGCGTAAACGCATCACGGAGGATGATGAGCCAATTGAAGCTCAATTGAGACTTTGTGAGGAACCCACCAAACCCAAACCATGGACAAGAAAAAAGGCTCAAAAGCACTGATCCTCGACTATTTGATCGCCAACAAGGGGAGGGTCATCTCCAGCAAAGAGCTTCAAGAAGCGTCAGGTGGTGCCTCGGAGTGGGGGCGGCGGGTAAGAGAGCTTCGGGATGAGCAAGGCTACGACATCCTTTCTCACAAGGACCGCAGCGATTTGAAGCCCGGCGAATACATTCTTGCGAGCACGAAGCGACGGCCAGCATTCAAGCGGGGCATCTCAAAAGAGACCCGTGCCATCGTCCTGGAGCGCAACGGCTATACATGTCAAATGTGTGGCAGTGCCGCAGGCGATCCAGACCCATACAATTCAAACCGCACGATTCGTCTGACGATTGGGCATATCGTGGATAAGTCGAAGGGGGGCGAGGACATACCCTCCAATCTGCGTGCAGTGTGCAGTAACTGTAACGAAGGTTTGCAAAATGCGGCCCCCATCAAGCCAGACCGATTACAGCTCCTCGCCCAGATCAGGAGAGCCACGCTGACCGACCAGAAAGAGGTGTTGGACTGGCTGCTTCAAAAGTTCAAACTCAAGTCGAACCGATTAGAATAAAGTTTAAACCACCCATATTTCGATCCGCGACATCCCCGAAATAGCCTACATCGTCAACGGCAAACCGGCCCTCGAATGGGTCATGGAACGCCAGTCCGTCAGCAAAGACAACGCCCAGCGGTATCGCGAACGACGCCAACCTCTGAACCACCGAAACGATGCCCCCCCCCATACCCCCTCGAACTCTTCTTCCGCGTCATCACCGTGAGCCTGGAAACGAAGAAGATAGTGAACGGGCTGCCGAAGCTGGATATTTGAGAGACACAGAGCCACCGTGACGACCGATGCCCCTTTCTTCCTCCCGACTTAGTCTGATCCAGCTCCATGTCTCCGTGCTGCTGGCGGGTGGTGCTGGGCTGTTTGCTAAATTTGTCGGGGTGAGTCCGGCGGTCATCACCTGTGCGCGGACGCTTTTCGGCAGTGTGGCGCTGGCGGGGGCTGCTGCCCTGATGGGGGCGGGGCTACGGGTGCGCAGCCGAAAGGATCTGCTGATGCTGGCTCTCTCTGGCGCTATCTTGGCGGTCCATTGGTTTTCCTTTTTTGTTTCCATCCAGGTTTCGACGGTGGCCATAGGCCTGCTGGCTTTTTCATCCTTTCCGTTGTTCGTGACGTTTCTCGAGCCGCTGGTCTTTAAAGAGCGCCTGCATCGGCGGGATGTGATCACCGCGGTGGTGGTGGTGGTGGGACTGGTGCTGGTGACGCCGAGCTGGGATCTGAGTGATCACCTGACCCAGGGGGTGCTGTGGGGTGTTTTTTCCGCCTTCACCTATGCGGTGCTCTCGCTGATGAGCCGCTGGTATGTGCGGGGCTACCCGACGCTGACGGTGGCGTTTTACCAGCAGGCCATGGCGGCGCTGTGTGCGCTGCCTTTTGCTCTGCGGTGGCAGGGTACTTACACGGGGCAGGATGTGATGCTGCTGGTGGTGCTGGGGGTGGTTTTCACCGGACTGGCGCAGGGCCTGGCCGTGGCGAGTCTGCGGCATCTGCGGGCGCAGACGGTGGGCGTCGCCTTTGGGATGGAGCCAGTCTATGGCATCGTGTTTGCCTGGCTGCTGCTGCATGAGCTGCCCTCGATACGGACGCTGTGTGGGGGGAGCCTGATCTTTGGTGCCGTCCTCTGGGCTTCCTACAAGCAGAGCCAAGCGGCAGATGCCAAGTCAGTGCCAACCTCTGGGCCACCGAGACGATGAACAACCCCAGAGAACGGGCGCAGGGTGCAAAAATTTTACTGAGCATGAACCGACCAGCATGCGATGAATCCAAGCCGCACGGCATCCCACGTCGGAGCTGCTGTGTGCGGAGTGGATGTGAGTGGAACAGCGGATGAGGGCATCCGCGCTCCGGTGGGAGGTGGCTTCGCCGGATCAATGAGGCT
>CAXNGR010000209.1:0-6807 GCA_964201265.1 Verrucomicrobiaceae bacterium | reverse complement strand
TTCTTGAGCAAGGGCGTGGTTCCTTTGAAAAGCAGGTCCTCGGCACGCTGGAAACGTGTTTTGGCTGACTTTTCATCACTGTCATCGCTGAGCTGCATCGACGCCGAGCTGTCCACGGCGATGACGACACGGCCCAACTGCCGCAACGTCGTCACATGCCGCAACACCGGCCCCGCGAGCGCCAAAACGAGGATAAACACCGCCAGCGAGCGCAGCAGCGCTGGCAGCTTCGCCAAACGCGAAGACACGACCTTCAACTCACGGCGGTAGAGGAACCACCTCGCCACGGCGAGTCCCAACGCGATCACGATCACCGGAAACGGCGGGTAGCCGCCAGTGAAGCGCAGGGTGGTTTCGGTTTGCGGGGACATGAAGAGAATGGGATCAGCCTTTGGCGATGCGCTGCTGAAGGAGAACCTCGAAGAACAACAGCGCTAACAAGGCGATGAGGAGTGGCTGCCAGAGTTCGCTGCCGTGGCGGCGGGTGCGGTCGAGGGCTTGGTAGCCGGGTAGGGAGTCGGCGAAGCTGGCTTCGTGACGGTCGGCGATTTTCTTGATTTGATCGGCGGGGAGGGGCTTCAGATCGGACTCGGTGTTGTCCGTGTTGAAGGCGTGGAAGGTGGTCTTGTCGGTGCCGACGCGTTGAAGCTGGAAGATGCCGGGTTGGGCGATGGGTGGGCTTTGGACGAAGACTTTGTCGCCTTCCTGCTGGCTCTTGAGCGTCTGTGTTTGTCCCGTGGGATCACGCAGGGTGAATTCGGCACCGAGTTCGGTTTTTTCGAGGTTCAGACGAATCGTGGAGCCGACAAGCTGCCAAGCAGGAGCGCTGCCTTCGGTGGCGAGGTAAGTCGTCAGGCGCTGCATCAGCGGCACGAAGAAAGGCTGGAGCGGCAGATTGGTCCATTCGGCGTTCGCGGTGGTGGCGGCGGCGATGACGCGGCCCTGGCCGTGTTTTTTTTCCAGCAGCAGCGGGACGTTGCGGTCGAGATTGAGGATGCGCTGGGTGGTTTCGTTGTTGGAGGGTTGCGCAAATTCGAACCAGTGACGGAATTCGGCGTCTTGCAGGCGGCCACCACGAGCGTCGTTGAAGTAGAGCACGCTGGGATGCGTGAGGCGCTGCATGAGGACGCGGGCAGGTGCGGCGGTGAGTTCCGCGCGGGCCTGGCCTTTGATGGCGGCGGGCAGCAGGCCTTCGCCTTTGCGGTAAAGCTCACGGTTGTACCAGTCGATGTCACAATCGGGGCCGGCGAAGATGAGGAGGCCACCGCCTTCTTTGACGAACTTGTCGAGATCAGATTGGGCGCGGCCTTGCAGCTTTTCGACGTTGGCGAGGATGATGACCTCGGTTTGCTTGAAGTCGTCGTCGCGCAGTTTGCGCAGATCGACCTTCTTGGTGCGGATGAGGTCTTTGAGCGTGTTCGCGGCGGCGGTGTGTGGCGTGAGGGCAAGTTCGAGGAAGTCGGTGGCTCCTTCAAGCGGAGCCGCGCCGGGTTTACCATCGATGAGCAGGACGTTGAGCTGATTGCGCACCTGCACGATGCTGTGGAAGGCGTTGTCGTCGGCAAAGCTGTCGCCTTCGAGGCGCACGGAGAGGGAATGATCACCAACCTTGTCGAAGGCATGCGTGAAGGACAAAACGGCTTCGCCTTCGGGAGCGACGGAAACACGCGCGGTGCGCAGGCGGGCACCATCGGCCTCCAGATGCACGGGAATGTCCTGCCAGGGGCGTTTGCCGTGGTTCTTGATGCGCACTCGCAAGCCGATGGGCTGCGTTTCGGCGGCGACGAGCGCGGAGAGGTCGGCGCTGGCGATGCTGAGGTTTTCGGCGAGATCGCTACCGATGCGGTAGAAGGTGATCTGCGGCTTGGGTTCCTGCTTGGAGAGGCTTTCGAGCGCGGGTAGTGCCGCGCCATCGGCGATGGCTTTCCAGTCGGCTTCCTGGAAATCGGAGACGATGACGACTTCGCGCGCGGCATTCGGCGCATCCTTCAACGCCGAGGTGGCGGCCTGAAAAGCATCATTGGCCGAAACAGGGCCGGACATGGAGGGAACATCACCAAGCTTCTTCGGGATGAGATCGAGCGCGGTGGTGGCTTGATCGAGCAATTTGCGCGGCGTGCCGCCGGAGAGCACGATTTGGGCGGCGGAGCCTTTGGGAAGCGCTTCGGTGATCTGCTGGAGATCGGTGCGGGCTTGATCGGCGACGCTGGCTCCAGGTGTGGCGGTATTTTCCGCTGGCGCACGCATCGAGAAGGAATCGTCAAGCATCACAATGAGCGATGAACTGCCAAGTCCAAGCGAACGCAGTGCGGTGAGCACCGGACGCGCGAGGCAAAGGGCGAGGACGATGGGAATGGCGATGCGCGTGATGAGCAGCAGAAGCTGCTCGATCTTCATCTTGCGCTTCCGTTGGCGGATGACCTCGTGCAGCAGGTGCATCGCTCCCCAGCGCACAGTGACGACCTTCCGCTTATTCAGCAGATGGATGATCAGCGGGATGAGGAAGGCCGCTGCGCCCGCCAGGAGAGCGATGTTGAGGAAATTCATCGCATTCTCAGGGCTAGGTAACTCCGCAGGGCTGCAGAGTGCGATTCATCTGTCGGGAGACTCAAGTAATCGACTTGGTGTTTGCGGAAACCGTCTTTGAGCTGCTCGGCGAAGATTTTCTGCACTTCTAGGTAGCGCTGGCGCACGGTGGCGGGATCGAGGAGGAGGAAGTCGTCGTCGTTTTCGAGGTTTTCGAAGCGTGCCCAGTTGCCGAAGGGGAAGTCGATCTCGTCGCGGTCCCAGAGCTGGAGGGCGATGACCTCGTGGCCTTTTTTGCGCAAGACGCCGATGGATTGCAGCAGCGCGGTGGGATCGTCGAAGAAGTCACTGATGAGGATGACGAGACCCCGGCGTTTCAGGCGCTGGGCGAGGGATTCGATGACGGGAGCGAGACTGGTGTCCTGGCCGGGCGTGGTTTTGACCATCGCTTCGAGCAGGAGGTGCAGATGGGTGATCTTGGTGCGGCAGGGAATCACCTCGCGCACTTTGGAGTCGAAGGTGACGAGGCCGACGGCATCCTGCTGGCTCATGAGCAGGTAAGCGAGTGAAGCGGCAAGCTTGCGGGCGTAGTCGAACTTGAGGATGCCTTTGCCGCCGCGGTAGTTCATGCTGCCGCTGGCATCAAGGACGATGGTGGCGCGGAGATTGGTCTCCTCGTCGTATTCGCGGATGTAGAAGCGGTCGCTGCGGCCAAAGACCTTCCAGTCAAGGCGGCGGATCTCATCGCCCTGCACATACGGGCGATGTTGGCGGAATTCGACGCTGAACCCTTTGTGCGGCGAGGCGTGATGGCCGGTGGTGAAACCCTCGACGACAGTACGGGCGAAGAGCTGCAGTGCCTGCAGGGACGTGATGTCTTCGGCTTGGAGGATGTCGCTGAGGGTAGCCACTTTGGCGTGAATTAGGGGGCTGGTGACGTGGCGGGGGAGAATGACGAAACCAGAATGACGAATGACGAAAGAATGACGAGGCTCGAATGACGAAGGGATGGCGACATGGGACGCTTGATTCGGGCTTCGAGCATTAGGGCTTAGTTCGCCATTCGGAATTCCTCATTCGTCATTTTTTGAAGCGGTGGCTCACAGCACCCGGGCAGCGCTCTTCTTCGTCGTCTTGATGATCTCGGCGATGATTTGATCCACCGTGATGCCTTCGGCTTCGGCGTGGAACGTGGGCACAAGGCGATGGCGAAGGGCAGGGGTGGCGAGGGCTTCGATGTCGTCGGTGGTGACGTGGGTGCGGCCCTGGAGCAAGGCGCGGACTTTGCCAGCGAGGACCAGCATCTGGCTGGCACGCGGGCCGGCCCCCCAGCCGAGCATGCTTTTCACGTATTCGGAGGCTCCTGGCTCGTTCGGGCGGGTGGCGCGGACGAGGTCGAGCACGAAGTCGATGACATGATCTGGGACCGGGACTTTGCGGGCGAGTTGTTGCGCGGCTTGCAGATCCTCGGCGGTGAGGACGGCGTCGATCTCCTGGCTTTCAGTGCCGGTGGTGCGGTTGACGATCTCGCGCTCGTCGTCGCGCGTGGGGTAATCGACTTTGATGAGGAAGAGGAAGCGGTCTTTTTGCGCCTCGGGAAGGGGATAGGTGCCTTCCTGCTCGATGGGGTTCTGCGTGGCGAGCACGAAGAAGGGTTTTGGCAGCGCGAAGGTCTCTTGACCGACGGTGACGTGCTTTTCCTGCATCGCCTCAAGCAGGGCGGCCTGAGTCTTCGGGGGCGTGCGGTTGATTTCGTCGGCGAGGATGATCTGGCTGAAAATCGGGCCGTGTTGGAAGGTGAGCTTGCGGCGGCCGGTTTCTGCATCTTCCTGGATGATCTCGGTGCCGGTGATGTCGGCAGGCATCAAATCGGGCGTGAACTGGATGCGGCGGAAGCTGAGGTGCATCGCGTCGGCGAGCGATTTGACGAGAAGCGTCTTGGCAAGGCCGGGGACGCCTTCGAGCAGACTGTGACCACCCGCGGCGAGGGCGATGAAGAGCTGCTCAATGACGGCCTCCTGTCCGACGATGCGCCTGCCGAGGGCGGATTTGAGTTTTTGGAAATTGGCGACGAGGGAGGCGGCGGAGGCGGTGTCGGACATAAATGGGGATGAAGAGCGGGCGCGGACAGAATGCCCTTGGAACACGGGCGCGCAACGAGCGTTCTTTCCTCTGACTTATTTCCTGCTGACGCAGGCGACGGCTATGGCGGCGATGCCTTCCTCACGACCGACAAAACCGAGGCGCTCGTTGGTGGTGGCTTTGACGCCGACTTGGTCAGGCTGGATGCCGAGAGCGGTGGCGATGTGCTGCTTCATGGCGGCGGCGTGCGGTTTGACACGTGGTGCCTCGGCGATGAGGGAGGAATCGACGTTCTCGATGCGCATGCCCTTTTCAGCGGCGATTTGGGCGCATTTTTCGAGGATTTTGAGGCTGCTGATGCCTTCGATGCTGGGATCGCTGGGGGGAAACCAGTGGCCGATGTCGGGTTCGCCAAGAGCACCGAGAACGGCGTCGGCGATGGCGTGGCTGAGCACGTCGGCATCGGAGTGGCCCTGCAAACCACGGCTGTGCGGAATGGTGACTCCGCCGAGGACGAGCGGGCGGCCTTCAGCGAAGGGATGAACGTCGTAACCAATGCCAGTGCGAACCATGGGCAAATCAGGCGTTGTGATCGGCGGCTTTTTTCAAGCTGGCGAGCACTTCGGAGATGTTGAGGTCGATGCGCTGACGGTTGAGGAAGTGGCTGACTTTCTCGTAACCGGCCTCGGCGAGGTGATTCAAGGCAGTGACAAAATGCTCGCCGACGCGGACGGGGCGATGGGAATCGGAGCCGATGACGACGGGGATTTTGCGTTCGGCCATCATGCGGAGCATTTCGAGGCCGGGATTCATCTCGGAGTAGCTTTTATTGAGGCCGGAGGTGTTCAACTCCATGGCGACGCCGGTGGCGGCGATGCGGTCGAGCACGGTGGAGACAGTGTTTTTGACGATGGCGAAGCACCAGGAGTCCGGGTGGTAGTTTTTGACCAGATCGGGATGCGCGAGGCAGTCGTAGAGGCCGGATTCGGCGGATTTGGCGAGGTGGTCGAAGTAGGTGCGGCGGAAGTTCTCGATGGTACCGGTTTCGTATTTGTTGAGGTACTCCTTGGCCTGCCAATGGACGGCACCGAGAGTGTAGTGGAAGTCGGCCCGCTGATGCAGTTTGGCGATGTATTCCTCGCAGCCAGGGAAGTACTCGCTCTCGATGCCGAGGCGGATGTCGAGCTTGCCTTTGAAGGCGTTGGCAGCGCGTTGCACGATGGCGACGTAGGTGTCGAATTCGCTCTCGGACATGCGAACGGAGGGCCAGAAGCCATCGGGCATGGGGCAGTGGCAGGTGAAGATGATGCCCTTGAGTCCGGCTTTGACGGCTTGTTGGGCGTACTCTTCAGGCTCCCCCCAGGCATGTTTGCACAATGGCGTGTGCATGTGGGAGTCGTAAAACAAAGCGCCAGACTTGGTCGGGCCAGGGGCAGGTAGAGGGTGTGAAGGAGTTTTAACCTGTAGCGGTGCGGCTGCTGCCAATACGGCAACTGCTTGTGGCGCTGTTTTGGGGGCGGTCTCAGTGGCTGGCACTGCCTTTGTGGGCGCTGGCACAGCTTTGACCTCTGGTAGAGCCGGTTTGGCAGGTGAGGGTTTGGCAGGCGCACTTTTAGCCGTGGATTTTTTAACCACGGGCTTCGGCAGAGGCTTTTTTTTGGCCTTTTTCACGTCGGTAGGCTTGGCCGCAGTCTTTTTGACCGACGTTTGAGGTGCGGCGTTGGCTGTTGGCAGCGCTTTCTTTGCGGGCGCGGGTTTAACCTTCTTTTTCGGAGCCGGTTTGGAGACGGGCTTTTTGGCGGTTGCAGATTTTTTAGGCTTGCTGGGCGCAACAGGCATGGCCTTTCCCTGGGCCGCCTTTTTCTTGATGCTTTTGGATTTACTCACTGTCTAGCTCCTGGTTCCTTGCAAAATCAGCCATCCCTTGCCTTCGACATCGGCGATACGCGCGCTTTTGCCGCTGCCTGCGGGGCCCGGATAGCAGAGCCGCAGTGTGAGAGGAACGTCCTTCCAGTTTCCGGTTTGGAGTTGCTGGAGAAGAGGCTGAAATTTGGGGTCCTGCCGGTCGAAATAGGCATAGATCGCGTCGTCCTTCTCGGGGTGCTTGATCTCCAGGAGCTCGCTGCCCTGAGGGGCTTCAGTGGACGGGGAATGGCGTGGTTTGGAGGCGATGACACGCAAGAGTTTGGGCGCGGCAGG
>CAXNGR010000208.1:0-6815 GCA_964201265.1 Verrucomicrobiaceae bacterium | reverse complement strand
CAGATCGGAGCGCTGGAGGGTGGCGGGCTGATTGAACTCGGCTGCCACATCATCGACGCGACAATGACGATTCTCGGCAAACCGACCGCCGTGACAGCTTTTTCGACGCCCGTGGGTACCGATGGTGTGCAGGACAACCAGATGGCTGTTTTGAAGTATGCGAAGGCCACGGCGGTGATCCGCTGCAATCACACGGACCCGTTTGGCGGACCACGGCGGCGGTTCAACGTCACCGGCACCGAGGGCACCTTCGAGATCGTGCCGCTGGAGTCCGGGAAGGTGAATCTGTCGATCACCAAGGCGCACGGAACCTACAAGAAGGGTACGCAGTCATTCCAGCTCGATGTGCCAAAGGATCGCTATGCGGCAGAATTCGTCGATCTGGCGAAGGTCGTGCGGGGCGAGAAAAAGCTCGCATGGGACGCGGCGCATGACATCGCCGTGCATGAGACGGTGCTGCGCGCCGCGGGAGTCTGGAAGTAGGCGGGCATTCTTGTCCGTGAAGAGCGCTCACTTTGAGGGCAGGGTTACCTGCACATTACCCCTCACTGAGTCACCATCGAGAATCCAAATGTGAAGATGCAGGACATCAATGAGGCCTTCGTTAATCGGTGGTGAATGATCGGAGCGCGTCATCAGCGCCCCGTCATCATGAGAACCAAACTTACGCCTCATATTCTCCTCCTTGGCACCTCCATGAGCCTGTCCGGCTGTGTCAGCTACGCCATGCGCTGGAAGATTCCCGCGCCAACTGTCGGTGATCGCATCAGCGCGGCGGTGGTTGATGTGGTGACTCTGCCGGCACAGGCGGTGGTCATACCCGCGTTGTATGGCGTGGATGCTTGCCAGCGCACGCGAAGTGCTGGTCGCCAGACGAAAGCGAGACCTCCCAAACTGGCCCAAGAGAGAAAGTGACGGGGACACTCCTTGCGCGCATTGAAAACGTTTGCCGCAGGCAGGAGTGCCCGCGGCATTTTTACTGCGTGGCGAACTGCGTCAGCAGGCCGCGTTTGCGGGTCATGTTGAGCACCCAGACGAAGAGCCAGCCAGCGAGGGTGAGGTAGATCACGTTCAAACCGGCGGCGAGCCAGAGGTGGTTCCAGTTCATGGTGCCGGTTTTCATCACCTCGCGCATACCTTCAAAAATCGGCGTGGCGGGAAACAGCCAAGCGAAGGGTTGCGACCACGCGGGCATGTCCTCGACGCGGTAAAACACGGCCACGACCGGCTGGATGAAGAATGGCACGGCCCAGGCGAGCGATTCAGCGGCCTGGCCCCAGCGCAGGATGAGCGCGGTGGAGATCATGCCGAGTGACCAGCCGAACACCATGAGGTTGAGGAAGAATGGCACCAGCCACCAGTGAAGCTGGAAGATGTTGAACGAGTAGCCGATCCACGAGACGAGGCCCATGACGACGCAGGTCACCAAGATGCGCAGGAAGCCGACGAAGAAGGTGGCGCTGAGGTATTCCACGGTGCGCACCGGCGCGACGAAGACGTTGAGCAGATTGCGGGTCCACACATCTTCGAGGAAGGAGATGGCGACGCCTTGCTGGGCACGAAAGAGCACATCCCACAGGATCATCGCGCCGAGGAAGAACAGGATGAAGCTGCCGAACTCCGTGTTGCTGTTCTTCTGGATGAATACGGTGACGTTGCCCCAGACGACGAGATCGACGAGCGGCCAGAACACGAGTTCCACGAGGCGCATCGGCGTCCGGGTGTAGAGAAACAGATAGCGCAAGACGAGGGCGCTGATGATGCGGATGCTCATGGGGCGGGATCCTTTTTGGGTTCGTCGAGGATTTCGCCGTCACGGGCGATTTTGATGAAGACATCTTCTAGATTGTCGCTGCTGGACTGCGCGACGATGTCCGAGGGCGTGCCTTCACACACGATCTTGCCTTTGTGCAGAAAGATCACGCGGTCGCAGACTTCCTCGATGTCGCGCATGTTGTGGGAGGTGTAGAGGATGCCGATGTTGCGCTCGCGCTGCACCTTGCGCACGACTTTGCGGACCTTGTCGGCGATGTCGGGGTCGAGGCTGGCAGTCGGCTCGTCGAGCATGAGCAGCTCGGGGTCGTTGAGGAAAGCTTTGCAAAGATTCACTCGCGTGGATTCACCCGCAGAGAGCTGGCCGGTGACGCGCTTTTGCAGATGCGGGATTTCGAGAAGTTCGAGCAGCTCGGCGATCTTCTTCTTCGGATTCGGCACGCCGTAGATGCGCGCAAACACGAGCAGGTTCTGCCAAACGAGCAGATTGCCGGGCAGGGCGGTGTAGGCGGAGGAGAAATTCGAGCGCTGGAGAATTTGAATGCGGTTCGCCTGCAACGGCAGGCCGAAGGCAAACAAATCGCCCGAAGTCGGCAGCGTGAGGCCGAGGAGGCAGTTCATCGCCGTCGTTTTGCCCGCGCCAATTGCGCCGAGCAGGCCCAGCACCTCGCCGCGATGCAGCTTGAAGCTGAATCGGTCGAGCGCTTTCACGCCGTCGAACTCACGCGTGAGTTCGCGGGCTTCGAGGATGATTTCACGAGTGTCAGGGGCGGACATGCGGGCTGCGATCTTGGCGGGTGACGGCGGAAAAGTCATGCGGTTGTGGCGATTATTTTGGCTGTCGGATTCGTTTCTTGACCTGCGGCGGCTGGCTTTTGAAGGGTGCCCATGCCTCTTTCCCATCCGATCCATGATCCAGCCGTGATCGACCAGTTCTCCGCCGAGGTGGATGAACTCGTCCGCACCGGGGCGGAGTTTCATCGCCGCGGCTGGTCGCTCGGCACGAGCAGCAACTACAGCGTGGTGGTGGAGCGTGATCCGCTGACGCTGCTGCTGACGGGCAGCGGTTTTGATAAAGGACGGCTCAAGCCGGGGCAGTTTGTCCTGGTGGACGCGCAGGGAGCTTCGCTGCATGCGTCCTATCCGAAGCCTTCGGCGGAGACGATGCTGCATGTGGTGCTGGCGCGTGCCGCCGGAGCCGGGGCGGTTCTGCACACGCATTCCGTGGCGGGCACGGTGCTGTCAGAAGGCTTTCTGGGCCGTGGTGCGTTGCCGATCAGCGGCTATGAAATGCTCAAGGGGCTCCATGGCATCACCACTCATGAGTCGTCGATTGATCTCACGATTTTCCCGAACACGCAGGACATCGACACACTGGCGGTGGAGGTGGATCGTCGGCTCAAGGACGCGGAAAACCCGCTGCGGCATGGTTTCTTGATGGCGGGGCACGGTCTCTATACCTGGGGGAAAGATCTGGCGGAGGCGCGGCGGCAGGTGGAGGTGCTGGAGTTTCTTTTCGAAGTCGTCACACAGAAGCGTTTGCTGTTTCCCGCCCAGTCATAAGCCTCGTTGGCATCATGGCACTCATCCGCATTCCAGAAACCTCGCGCGTCATCACCGGCGCAGCTCCCATCAATGACTTCCTGTCCGAATACGGCATCCAGTATGAAAGCTGGCCGGTGGCGGGTCGTGTGAACGCGGATGCGGGTGCGGAGGAAATTTTGAGCGCCTACGCGGAGGAGATCGAGCAGCTCAAGGAGCGCGGCGGCTACATTACAGCGGACGTGGTGAACGTGACACCCGACACGCCGAACCTCCAGGCGATGCTGGACCGCTTCAAACAGGAGCACACGCACGCGGAGGACGAAGTGCGTTTCATCCTCAAAGGGCGTGGCATCTTTTACATCCATGTGGACGCGCAGCCGGTCTTCGCCATCGAGATCGAGGAGGGAGATCTGATCAACGTCCCCGCCGGAACGAAGCACTGGTTTGATCTCTGCGCGGACAAGACGATCCGCGCCATCCGCCTGTTCCGCGAGCAGGCAGGCTGGACGCCGCTCTACACCGGCGATGCCATCGCCGCCGGGCATCAGCCGCTCTGCCTGGGTCCGAACTACCTGCGCGGCGGCGTGGCGGATGTGGCCAACGTGGCGATCAGCGCATGATCTCCTTCGCTGGAAAACTCATCCTGCTAGACATCGAGGGCACCGTCTCGCCGCTCGCCTTTGTGCATGACGTGATGTTTCCTTATGCACGAAAGCACGCCGCCGCTTGGCTTGGGGCGCACTGGGGCCATGAGCTCATCGCCCAACTCGCCCGCGATGCCGGAGTCTCATCGTTTCACAACGCGCTTGATGCCGAAGACGCCGTGCATCGCCTGATGGATGCCGATGCCAAAGTCACCGGCCTCAAACAACTCCAAGGCCTCATCTGGGAGCAGGGCTTCAAGAGCGGTGACCTATGCGCGACGTTGTTTGCCGATGTGGCCCCCGGCTTGCAGCGCTTCAAGGAAGCCGGGCTGGTCCTGCGCATCTACTCCTCCGGTAGCACTCACGCACAGCGCTTGTTCTTCGCGCACACCGAGGCGGGCGATCTGACGGCGCTGCTCTCCGGCTATTACGACACGACCATCGGCCCCAAGCGCGAGGCGGCCTCGTATGCTGCGATTGCCGCAGACGCAGACGTTCCAGCAGGCGAAATCCTGTTTCTCAGCGATGTCGTGGCGGAACTCGATGCCGCCAGCACCGCAGGCATGCGGACGGGTCTGGCACTGCGTCCTGGAAACCCTCCCGTGCCGCCGAATTCGCATCCGGCCTTCTCCACGCTGGATGAAATCGTTTTGACGCCGTAAATCACCCGCCCCATGAAAATCCAAGGCATCGCCCGCCGCTCCATCGAACCCATCGCACGCCGTCAGGCCGTGCAGATTCTCGATCAAACCCTGCTGCCGCATCAGATCGAGTGGTGTGAGTTGAATTCCATGCAGGACGCCGCAGTCGCGATCAAGACGATGCAGGTGCGCGGTGCGCCGCTGATTGGAGCCACGGCAGCTTTTGGTCTTTTCTTCGCACTGCGTGATGATCCCTCGGACGCGGGTCTTGCCACGGCTTTTGACACACTGTTTGCCACGCGGCCCACCGCTGTGAACCTGCGCTGGGCACTGGAGCGCGTGCGTGGTGTGGTGGCGGGCCTGCCTGCTGAGAAACGTTCCGAAGCGGCCTGGAACGAGGCTTTGCAGATCAGCGATGACGACGTGACGACGAACGCGGCCATCGGCAGGCATGCGCTGTCCTTGTTTGAAACAGCGCTGGCCGCCAAGAGCGAGAAAACGCTGAACGTGATGACGCATTGCAACGCGGGCTGGATCGCCACGGTGGACTGGGGAACGGCACTCTCGCCCATCTATCAGGCGCATGACAGCGGCATTAAGGTGCATGTGTGGGTCAGCGAGACGCGACCGCGCAACCAGGGCGCGTCGCTCACGGCTTGGGAGCTCGGCCAGCATCAGGTGCCGCACACGCTGATCGTGGATAACGCCGCTGGGCACCTCATTCAGCGAGGCTTGGTCGATCTCATCATCGTCGGTGCCGACCGCGTGACGGCTGCGGGCGATGTGGCGAACAAGATCGGCACTTACTTGAAGGCGCTGGCCGCAAAGGCGCACAACGTGCCGTTTTACGTTGCCGTGCCGGTCAGCACCATTGACTGGACCATAGAGGACGGAGTGCGTGACATTCCCATCGAGCAGCGCTCATCGCACGAGGTCACGCATCTGTCCGGACGCACCGCGCAAAGCCTGCGGGAGGAGATTCTGATCACACCGGAGACCACACCGGCCCGCAATGACGCCTTTGACGTGACGCCCGCTCATCTCGTGACCGGCCTGATCACCGAGCACGGAGTGATCCCGGCCACGAAGGAAGCGCTGGCCGGCCTGGCGCAGCGGTTGCGTTAAAGATACTCCTCGATCGGCAGCTTGCCGTTCCACGCGCAGATGAACATGGTGCCAGGCTTCGTGGTGCTCGGCTTGAGCGTCACCTTGCCGCCACCCATTTCGACCATGAGCTGGCCGGCAGCGATGTCCCAGAGGCTGATCTGCTCCTCGACATACGCATCGAGACGACCGGTGGCGATGTAGGCCATCGCAAGCGCGGCGCTGCCAAGCATACGCGTCTTGCGCACTTCATACGCGATGCGCTTGTAGCGGGCGAAGCCCAGATCGAGCGCCTCTTTGCTCTTGGAAAATCCGACGGTGACGACGGCCTCGGCCATTTCAGCACGATTGCTGACAACGATGGTTTTGCCATTGAGTTTGGCTTTTTCGCCGCGCACGACGGTCCACGTTTCGTTCTGCGTCGGGTCAAAGATCACGCCGATGAGCAGTTCCTTCGATTCGCGTTTCCGGGCGGCGATTGAGACGCAGAAGTGAGGGATGCCGAAGAAGTAATTCACCGTGCCGTCGATGGGATCGACGATCCATTCGATTTCGCCGTTGCCGCCGATTTCGCCGCCTTCTTCGCCCAGGATCGCGTGATCGGGGAAACGGGCGAGGATCATCTCGGTGATGAGTTTCTGGCTGAGTACATCGAGTTCGAGCTTGATGTCGTGGCGCTGCATTTCGTTCACCGTGAGCTCGGAGCCGAAGTTATCTTTGATCATTTTGCCTGCGGCGTGCGCGGCTTCGGTGGCGGTGGCGAGGAGTTCGTTCACTGGATGCTAGATTCTGGGGGCTGGATGCTGGATGAGATGTGCACGATCAATTCACGCGCGAGGGCGGTTTTGGACTGCTGGGGGAGGGCAATCGTCTGGCCGCCGGGGAGGCAGAGGGTGACTTCGTTTTCCGCACTGTCAAACCCGATGCCCGCCTGCGACACATCGTTCGCCACGATCATGTCACAGCCTTTGCGAATCAGCTTCTCCTGCGCGTGCGCGATGAGGTTCTCCGTTTCCGCCGCAAAGCCGACAAGGAAGCCCTGGAAGCCGAGTTTCGAGCGTGCAGAGCCGAGGATGTCCTCCGTGCGTTTAAGCTCGATGGTCAGCTT
>CAXNGR010000207.1:0-6836 GCA_964201265.1 Verrucomicrobiaceae bacterium | reverse complement strand
CTTCAAATCGCCCGATGGCGCGGTTTACAATGGAGATGGTTCCTACATCTACCCTGCGACCGAGAAACGGCATGGTCGGCACGCGCCTGTGGCCTCCATGCGTTTGAAATGGCTGCGTGAGACCGTGGAGGACTACGACTACCTCATGCTCGCGCGTCAGCTCGGCCTGCATGAGGACTCGCTGCGCCTTGTTGCCAGCTTTGCGCGCGGTTTTGGCGACTGGGATAACAACCCTGGCGCACTCATGGAGGCTCGGCATCAACTCGGTGCATTGATTGAGGCCGCACACCATCGCAAACAGACAGCCGCCATCGAAAAAGGAGGCGCGCCATGACCGCCACGTTGCCACAACCCTCGTTGACGACGGCCCGCTCACGTCATGGGGCTCTCACGCTTGAACTTGTGCGTGAAGAGGCCGGATTGCAGGCTCTCGCCCCGTTCTGGGACGCGTTGGTGGATCAGACTGCTACGCGCTCCCCCTTCCTGCGCTGGGACTGGGTCAGCCTGTGGTGGGCGGAATGCAGTGCAGGAAGTTCACAGCTCGTCATCGCTCTACTGCGGGATGAAGAGGGCGTGCCACAGGCCATCGCCCCATTGATGATCGCACATGAAAATGATCGTGCGCGTCGTCACCTCAAAGCGCTCAGTTTTCTCGGCGGTTTCGGCCCCGCGCACGGTGAGCGGCTTGATTTCATCGTCCCCGCCGGTCAAGAGGACGAGCTCACACCGCGTCTCTGCCGTGTGTTCAAGCTTCTGCGCCAGGAGTGTGACGTGGTGCGCCTCAATCATCTGCCAGAGGAGTCGCCCAACACGCCGCACATCCTCGCTGCGTTGGAGGAGTCCTTCGCGCGTACCGGTGTTTTGAACCGCTACGCCTGCCATTTCATCCGCCTGCCTAGCACCCGGGCGGACTACGACACGCGCCGCACGGGTGCTTGGCGCAGCAAGCTCCGCCGCCGTCAAAAGGCCTTCACTACCCGGCATGCGGGTGTGGCCTCGGTGGCTGGAGAACGCGTGTCCTTTGAGGCTGGGCTGCAATCGCTCGGCACGCTGCATGCCCGCCACTGGCCTGCGCGCCGCAGCACCTTCATCACGCCGGTGTCCTGGCGTTTTCATCAGCGTCTTGCCGCGCTCTGGCTGCCGCAAGGCCGCGCCTTGCTGCCGCTGCTCGAAGCCGAGGGCCAGATCATCGCCGCGATGTATGGTTTCGTGGAGCGTGACGAGTTCTTCCAGTTCCAGATGGGCTGGGACCCCGCCTTTGCCAGACTTTCCCCCGGCAAGCTCGTCATGCGCTGGTGCATCGACTGCTCCATCCAGCGCGGCCTTGCGCACCACGACATGCTGCCCAGCGACTACGAGTACAAGCGCCAGTGGTGTGACAGCCTGCGCTGGCTGCTCGATCTCGAAGCATGCAACCCCGCAAGCTGGCGTGCCGCCGCCTTCCACACCCTGCGCACCGCCCGCCGCATGCTGCCGCGTCGTTTCCAGCGGGATGCCGAACCCACCACCGAACTCCAGGAGGATCTCGTGTCATGAAAGTGCTCGTTCTCACCGCCGATGCCAACACACTCGTCTATCATCGCGGCGATTTAATCCGCGACTTCGCCGCGCATGGCTGCGAGGTCGTCACTGCGGCCGCAGAGGATTACCCACATGTGAGAGAGTTCGTCTCCAGCCTCGGTGGCAGGCACCGTGCTATCCGCATGGCACGCTCCAAGATCCATCCGCTGAAGGATTTGGTGACGATGTGGGATATGTGGCGGCTGTTCCGCTCCGAAAAGCCGGACGCGCTCTTTGCCTACACCATCAAGTCCGTCGTCTATGGCTGCGTCATCGCCCGCCTAGCCGGTATCCGCCGCGTCTATGCGCTCCTGCCCGGTCTAGGCTTCACGTTTGTCAAGCCGGTGACCTGGAAGCAGAAAATCGTCTCCGCCATCTCCGAGGCGCTGCACCGCTTCGCCCTTAAGCGTGCGGATGTCATCTTCATGCAGAATCAGGACGATGTGAAGCTCTTCACCGACATGCGCATGCTGCCTGCCGAAGTGCCGGTGCATGTCACCGCCGGTTCCGGCGTGAATATGGACGAGTTTGCGCATGCACCGCTGGAGGAAGATGAGAACATCAACGCCGGTCGCATCCGTTTTGTCCTCGTCAGCCGTCTGCTCATCAGCAAAGGCGTGCGCGTCTTTGCCGAGGCCGCTCGGCGCATCAAGGAACTCCATCCGCACGCCGAGTTTCATCTCGTCGGTCCCTTTGACCCGAATCCGAACCGCGTGGATGAGAGCGAGGTGCATGAATGGGTCGCCGAAGGCACCCTGGTGCATCACGGCATGGTCAAGGACGTCGCCGCTTTGCTCAAAAAGATGCATGTCTTCGTCTTGCCAACGTGGTACCGCGAAGGCGTGCCGCACGCGACGTTGGAAGCGCTCGCCACCGGTCGCCCAGTCATCACCACCAACTCCGTCGGTGCCCGTGAGTGCGTCAAACTTACCGCCGAGGGTGAAGCGCAGCGCCAAAACGGCGAGATGCTCATGCAGGGCGAGAACGGCTTCCTCTGCCAGCCGCAGAACGTCGCCGCTGTCGAATGCGCCATGGAGTGGTTCATTCATCATCCAGCGCAGATTGCGGTCCAAGGCCGCTCAAGCCGCCAGCTCGCCGCCGAGGTCTTCGACGTGCGTCTGGTGAACGACATCATCATCCGCGCCATGCGCCTGCAAAAAACCTCCAACGGCCAAGCCGCCGTCCAATCGTCATTCGTCATTCGTCATTCGTCCATTTAAGTCATGGCCATCCCTTACAGCCTGCAGCCAGTTCCAACCGCGCCTCCGCACGGTTTTGGAGCCATGCTGGCCCTCTCACCGCAGCGCGGGCTGGTCCCTGCGGCACCGTCGATGACGATGCCCGCGCATGCCGGTGCCTCGCCGGTGTTTGATCCGCGCGCCTTCCTGCCTCCGATCAATCCGCATGATTTCGAAGTGCAGTCCCTGATCAGCATCGCCGACATCATCGGCTACATCCGCAAGCGCTGGCTGCGTGGGGCGTTGCTCGGCCTGCTGCTCGGCGCGTTTGCGTTTTACTGGCTCGGCATGGGCATGAAAATCTACGAGGCGGAGTCGCAGCTCCTCCTGCGCATTCAGGACGGGAACGTCTTTAACTTCGACTCCATGGCGACGCGTGGCGTTACCGAGCTGAGCGCCCCACAGCTCATCAACAACCACCGCACCGAGCTGCTCTCCCGCCGCTTCCTCAGTCATTTGTACGACACTTTCCCCGCCGACCGGCGGGAGGCCTTCCTCAAGCGCGAGGCGAACACGCTCAGCCGCAAAGACGAGCTGCTGAAGCTCATCGGCTTGTTCAAGCCCGGCAAACCGGGTGATCCCCGCGAGACGTTCATCGACCTCATGATCTCCAACGTGCGTGTGGAGCCGCTGAAGGAGTCCCACGTCCTCCGCGTGCAGGTGCGCGACCGTGATCCGCAGTTGGCCGCTGATTTTGCCAATCGCTACGTCGAGGAATACATCCATTACGTCGCCGAGCAGGAGGGCAAACTCAGCGCCGACGCCTCCACCTACCTGGAGTCCAAGTCCCAGGAGCTGCAAAAGCGCCTGCGCGCGTCCGAGCAGAAACTCGCCGAGTACCGCAAGAGCGAGGGCCTCATGGAGGACACCGAGAACAAGGACATCTCCAGCGAGAAAGTGCGCCAGCTCAACTCCGCCATCACTGAGGCCGACCTGAAGCTCGTGAAGGCCAGATCCGATCTCACCAGCCTCGAAAACGCCCAGAAGGATGGACGTGATCTCACCGAGCTACGCTTCTTCGCTGACAACCCTGATGTGGCCTACATTCGGAAGCAGCTCGACGCCAAGATGGCCGAACGCGCTCCCCTGGAGGCTACTTGCGGTCGCAGGCATCCGAAGATGATCGGTCTTTCCAACGAGATCGAAACCCTGCGCGCCTCGTTGGATCGCTCCATCAACGCCGTCGTCGCCATGATCCAGGCCGAGGTCAGGATGCAGGAGCGCCAGCTCGCCGACTATCGTGCTCAGCTCGATGGCGCACGTGGTGTGGCGCTCGACCTCAGCGGCAAAAACGTGCAGCAGAGCCTGCTGCGCGACCAAGTGCGCATGGACCGTGATTTGTATGAAAAAATCGAGATGCGCCGCAGCCAGGCCGCGCTCACCGGCCAGTTCCGTGATAGCGGCCTGCTCCGCGTGGCCGATGTGGCCATGGTGCCCGAAAAACCCGTGAAACCCAGCAAGCCCGTGGCCGCCGTGGCCGCTGTGATGCTCTTTGGCCTCTGCCTCATTGGTGTGCCTGTCAGTTGGGGCATCGTTGACGATCATGTGATGAAGCTGTTCCGCCCGCAGCCACCCGTGCCGGCATACCAGGAGCCGATTCAGCACACCCCCTATGGCTACGGTTATCCCACTCAGCCACAATCGTCGCCCGCACAGCCCGCACCACCGGCGGTCTCTCCCTTCACCATCGCGCCGCCACCGCCAGCCACTCGCCAGTTGCCTGCCAGCCCGGTCATCAAACCAGCCAATGGCGAGACGACCGTGCTCGCCCGTCTGCCCTGGGTCAGTGGCGGTTCTCCTGAGGCCATGCTCGCCGAACTGCTCAAGCCGGAGCCGGTCGGAGCATCTGCCGCTCTGCACCAGCTCACCAGTTCGCTTGAAAGGCAGGCCATGAATCGCAGCGGCACTGCCGGGGTCATCCTCATCACCAGTGCCGAGTCTGGGGAGGGCAAGACCCTCGTTTCGGCCGCGCTTGCGGCCGCTTTCTGCCATCAGGGGCGCCGCGTGTTCATGATGGAGTGCAATCCGTCCTCTCCCACGCTGCACCAGTGGTTCCCCCGCGCCGTGCAGGGTTACAGCGCCTACGCTCATGAGCTGGAAGCGCTGCGCTATGGCCACAGCAATCTTTTCCTGCTCCCCGGCTGCGACCTGCCCGCGCACGCCACCAATGAGTTGCTCGATGGCTACCGCCAGTGGATCGACCGCGCCCGAACTGAGGTCGATTGGATCATTCTCGATGCCTCGCCGCTGCTCAAGAGCTTCGCCAACGTCGCTCCGCTCGCCCCGCTGGCCACGGACGTGCTGCTCGTGAACAATCCTACCTTCACCACTCCGGCCAAGCTCCGCGCCGCTCTAGCCCTGCTCCAGCCGATGATGTCCTCCAGCGCTCTGCGCGGCATGGTGGTCAACGGCGGCTGATCTCAGCGGCTCTGTAGCACATTCGCGACGAACTCCGTCAGCGCCTTCGTCGCAGGATCGCCTTCAAGACCGAGGTTGGCATTGATCTTGGTGTGGTTCGTCTCTTTACCGCCAAACACCGTCACCGGGATGCCCGCCTCTTTGAGCACGGCTCCCAGTCGCTGCGCTTGGGCCGAGTTGTCAGGATGATCCGCCACATGGAGGATCAGGAAAGGCGGGATGTGCTTGTCCTTGGCGATGTGAGTCACGGCGGAAAAGTCGAGATGCTTCGCTGGGTCATTGCCGAACTTTTCGCGATGTCCAAACTTCGCCTGCGGCTGGTGATGCACGCGACGACGCGTCTCCGCGACTTCAATGATCGCGGGGATGTCGTAGGTGTCGCCATCGACCGGCACGCAGCCGATGAGATCTTCAAAAGACACGCCTTCCGCCTTCAAATAACGATCATCCGTGCAGATCAGCGTCGCAAGCTGTGCACCGGAGGAATGCCCGCCGACGAGCACACGCTTCGAATCACCACCATGCGTGGCGATGTTCTTGTGCATCCAGCCAAAAGCCTTCGCCACATCGCGAACGAGTGTGCCCATGTCCACCTCCGGCAGGAGGCGATGATTGATGGAGACAAAGACAAAACCCTTCTTCGTGAACCACGCGGGCTTCTCCTGCACGTTTGCCTTGTCACCTGTCTGCCAGCCGCCGCCGTGAATCCAGAACACCACCGGCAGATCCTTCGCATTCGCAGGTGAGTAGATGTCCAGCATATGCCGTGCGTGCCCATTTTCGACATAGGGGATGCTGCGTTTCAAGTCTTGGGAGAATGCGGTGGTGGCAAGTGCTAGGCTGGCAAAGAGAAGTGGCTTCATGGCATTGATGTCGAAGGTTGAGAGGCTCTTCAACCAACGCTCTCCGCACGGCTTTCTGCCAGAGAGAATGATCGACACAATGACACCCACGTAGTCCATGTTGTCTGTGCTTGACCATTTGACCTCTTTAGGAGCAACATTTCTGGATGAAACCTAATGTCCCATCCGAGGAGGAATGCCTGCGCGGCAGCCGGCATTGGCCGCACGCGCCGCCGCATCGGCTCTCGGAAAGTGGGGTTTACTTCGTGACAGCACGAGCCCGCGATCAAGCACACCTGTTTCACACGCCGGAGCGTCGTGACTGGTTTGAGCAAATGCTGTTCGAGGTCTTTGCGGAGCACGACTGGAAGCTGGAGGCGTGGGCGGTGCTTTCGAATCACTATCATGTCGTCGCGCACAGTCCTCCGGGAGGTGCGGAGACACTGCGGACGGTTATTCAGAAGCTGCACAGTCTCGCGACCAAACGATTGAACCTGGAGGATAGAACGCCGGGCCGATCGCGCTTGTGGCAGAACTATCGCGAGACACATCTTACCTATCCGCAGAGCTATCTGGCGCGGTTGAACTATGTGCATCAAAACCCACGGCATCACAGCCTAGTGCCGCTGGCCTCGCAGTGGAAGTGGTGCAGCGCCGCGGCCTTCAAACGCGAAGCCACGCCCGCTTGGGTCAAGACCATCGCGGGTTTCCCCTTCGACGAAATCGCCGCCGAGGATGGCGAGTGAGATGGTATGGACATGGACTGCGGCAGCCTGCT
>CAXNGR010000206.1:0-6876 GCA_964201265.1 Verrucomicrobiaceae bacterium | reverse complement strand
TTTTTGCCGATTTGTGCTGGCCGCAGGATGGGCGGCGGGCCATAGTGCATTCATGGCTGAAGAACCTACTCCCGATGAGAATCCTTCGTTTGATGTGCCGAGCATTGATGAAATGTCCGCTTACCTGCCGCAGTTCAAGTTTGAAAAGCTGGCGGCCTGCGGCGGCATGGGGGCAGTGTACAAAGCTTGGCAGGAAAGCCTAGCCCGTTGGGTGGCCGTGAAAATCCTGCCACCGAAGTTCAGCGCGGAGCAGGGATTCGCCGACCGCTTCAAAACCGAGGCACGGGCGATGGCGAAGCTCAATCACACGAACATCGTTGGCGTGTACGACTTTGGCATCACGCCTGCCGGGCATCTGTTCCTGGTGATGGAGTGGATTGAGGGACGTTCGCTGCACGATTTGATCCACAAGACTAACCTACCACTGCGCAAGGCGACGAACTTGGCCATGCAGCTCTGCGAGGCGCTGAGCTTTGCGCACGAGCACGGCATCATCCACCGCGACATTAAGCCGGGCAACATCATGGTCAACGACGCCGACCATGTGAAGGTGGCGGACTTCGGGCTGGCGCGCCCGGTTTCCAATGAGGCGGAGGAGGACAATCCGATGGGCACACCAGACTACGCCGCGCCTGAGATTCGCGGCGGCAGTGTGATCGACCACCGGGTGGACATTTTCGCGGTCGGAGTGGTGCTTTACGAGATGCTGGCAGGCCGCGTGCCGGAGGAGCCACGGCGTCCCGTCACCCTGTTTGCCAAAGTTTCGTCGCGCTGGGATGAGATCATCGCTAGGGCCATTCATCCTGATCCCGAGAGGCGCTACCAGGACGCAGGTGAATTTCGTGCACACATCAATGTGGCGATGAAGCAGGAAGCAGGCGTCGTGCTGCCTGATGCGGGCGATCCCAAGCCACAAAGGCCGTCATCGAAGCCAAAGGCACCGCCCATGTCTCAAAAGCAGCAACTGGGGCTGACGCTGGGCATTGTGGGACTGGTGTTGGTGGCGTTGCTAGCACTGATTTTCTGGCCTTCATCACGAAAGACTGCCGCCACGGCTTCTGAAGCTGCGGAGGCCACGCCTGAAGAGATCCAGCAGGTCATATCGACGCTGGAGACGTCTGACCCGGAGCTGACGCGTCTTTTGAACTCGTACTCAGAAGATTGGGCCGCCAGCGGAGCCGGTCAAAATCCGGCCATTGCTGAAAAGCTGCGCGGCGCACTGAACTCAGTGTTGCAGTCGAAAACGAAGGACCGCATGGAGGCGGCCAGACGTGCGGAGATCGTAACGGCGGAACTGGCCAAGCTGCAAGGCGTAGCGCCTTCCCTGAAGGCGCTCAAGCAGGCTGCTGAATAGTCTTTCTCCCCTAGTTCGAATCACCGGAAGCTCTTCGCGAAGTCGTCGGAAGTCGCCTTGGCGACGACCTTCGTCTTCTGGAAGGTCGAAGCCTCGCCTTTTTCGATCAAAATGCGCTCGTAGTCGGCGGAGGACATCGGCAGGGTGATCGTGGCGTCTTGCCAGGTGGAAAGGAGGATGGCGTTGGCGAGTTCGACGCTGCAAATCCCTTCGGAAGCGGGAGAAAGGAGCTTTTCGCCCTTCAGGATCGCGTTGGTGAAGTTTTGCAGGATCTCAACGTGCTGGCCGCCGGTTTGATCGACCGGGATGTCCATGTGCCAGCTTTCCGGCATGGCAAAGGCGGCCTCCGCCTCCATGCAGAACTTGCTCATCGGCTGGCGGTTGCGCTGGAAGTGGATGCGAGTGCCGTCGGTGATGGTCAGGCGGCCCTGCTCGGCGGAAATTTCGAGCTTGTTGATGCCTGGCGCTTCGCCCGTGCTGGTGACGAAGGTGGCCGTGGTGCCGTTGTCATACTGCATGACGGCAGTCACATCGTCCTCGACTTCGATCTCGTGGAAGCGGCCAAACTGGCAGAAGCCGCGCACTTTTTGCGGCATGCCGAAGAGCCATTGGAAGAGGTCCAGATTGTGCGGGCACTGATTCATGAGCACGCCGCCGCCCTCGCCCTTCCAGGTGCCGCGCCAGCCGCCAGTGGCGTAGTAGTAGTTCGTGCGGAACCAGTTGGTGACCTCCCAGTGAACGCGACGCACCGCGCCGAGCTCGCCGCTTTCAATGAGCTCCTTCACCTTTTTGAAGCACGCGTTCGTCCGCATGTTGAACATGGCGGCGAAGATCTTGGTTTTGTCCGTGTGCGCGGCGATCAAGCGCTCGCAATCGGCCTTGTGGACGGAGATTGGCTTCTCCACCAGCACATGCAGCCCGGCTTTGAGAGCCTCAATGCCGATAGTCGTGTGGCTGAAATGTGGGGTGCAGATGAGGATCGCGTCGATGTGACCGCTGCGGATCATCAAGTTCACATCGGTGAAGGCCTTCTCGCCCTCAATCAGGTTCGGCAAGGTGCCGACGCTCTCGCAAAGCGCGGTGACGCGCAGTCCTGGCACCTTGCCTGCACGAATGTTCGCGAGGTGTGCCTTACCCATGTTTCCAAGTCCAACGATTCCAAGTCTGACGGTTTCCATGGCGCGAGCCTAGCGGGGCAAACAAAGCGGTCAAGCGACTCAACAGTTGCACCATCGCTCTCAAGGGACACTTTTGCTCATGCGACCGCCGGACAGCCTCCGAATCTGGATCATCCTTGTTACAGGATGGCTTTCGGCGCTGTCCACCCTCCCGCTTATGGCGCAAGACCTCCGCATTGGCATCATCGGCCTCGACACCTCGCACTCGGAGCAGTTCACGCTGCGGCTGAACGATCCCGCGAACCCAAACCACATTCCCGGCGCACGTGTCGTCGTAGCCTTTCCCGGCGGCAGTCCTGACATTGAGGAAAGCAAGTCACGAGTGGACGGCTTTACCGCCACGGTGCGGGACAAGTTTGGCGTGCGGATCGTCGGCAGCGTGGCGGAAGCCTGCAAGGATGTGGATGCGATCCTGCTCCTCAGTCTGGATGGCCGCCCTCGGCTGGAGCAAATGAAACAAATCCTCACCGCAGGCAAACCGGTGTTCATGGACAAGCCGGTCGCAGCCTCCTTGAAGGATGCCGTGGAAATTTACAAGCTCGCCGCCACCGCCCAAGTGCCGGTTTTCAGTGCCTCCGCCGTGCGCTGGTATCCTGGCGTGCTCGAAGTCGCCAACGCGGAGAAAACTCCGGCCCGTGGTGCCATCTGCTACGGCCCCGCGCATGTTCTGCCGCATCATCCCGATTTGTATTTCTACGGCATCCATCCCACCGAGGCGCTTTTCACCGTCATGGGAGGCGGATGCCTTTCTGTGACACGCACCACCACGCCCTCGGCCTCGGTCGTCACCGGCTTGTGGTCCGGCAGCCGCACCGGCACGCTGCATGCCATTCACGAAGGAGCGAAAGCCTACAAACTCGTGCGTTTCGGCGACACGCAGGTCTTCGAGCAGAAGTCAGAGGGGGACTACACCCCGATGCTGCGGGAGATCATCAAGTTTTTCCAGACCAAGCAGGTGCCTGTCTCACCGAAGCAGACGCTTGAAATCTACGCCTTTATGGAAGCTGCTGAAGAGAGCAAACGCCGCGATGGCAAGTCCATCACCCTGCGTGAAGTCATGGTCAAAGCCGGTGCTCCTGAAGCTTGGCTGCCCGAGGACGGCAAAGCCAAACCTGAGCCGCCGAAATCCGTGCCCAAGGGACTGCCGCAGCCGGGCGGGTCGTAAGCGGTGAACACTTCATGGCGTGGCGGTGAGGGATTTTCACAGACTTTACTTTTCAGGGTGGTGGAGACATGGTCCTAGGAATGAACTCGCCCTTGCTGGATGCACTGCTGGATGCTCCCGAACTGCCCGAATTGATCGAGCAGGCCCAGCGCGCCTTTGCCCGTGAGCAAAAGCTGCGGCAGAAGTTTTACGCGGACATCACGCCGGAGCACAAATGGGAGTTCATCCAGGGCGAGGTCATCATGCATTCGCCTGCGCTGAACCGGCATCTCACAGCCAGCCAGCGGACTTACGATTTACTCAGCGCGTATGCACGCGTGCATCAGCTCGGCCTCGTGCGGCATGAGAAGGCCATGACCAGCTTTCCACGCAACGACTACGAGCCTGACGTGATTTTTTTCGGTCCGGCCAAAGCCGCGATCATCGACCCTGACACGCTCAAATTTCCCATCCCCGATCTGATCGTTGAGGTGCTGTCGCCGTCCACTTTGAAGCGTGATCGCGGCATCAAGTTCAAGGACTACGCCCTGCATGGCGTAGCGGAGTATTGGATCATCGAGCCCGTGGCGGAGACGGTGGAAGTGCACCGGCTGGCTGGCAACATCTATCCTGCGGTGGCGGCGCAGAGCGATGGTGTGCTGAGCAGTGATGTTGTACCGGGCTTTGAGATTCCCGTGCGGGCGATCTTTGATGAGGTGGAGAACATGACGGCACTGCGGACAATCTTGAGCGCGGTGTAGGAGATGACTGCCGCAGCCGGGCAGGTCGTGACTCACTCCGCGTTCTGCACCTGCTCGCGGATTTTTTCCAGCTCGGTCTTGGCGGTGACGACGTGGTGAGCGATCTCGGCGTTGTTGCACTTCGATCCCATGGTGTTGAACTCACGGAAAAACTCCTGCAGCAGAAAATCGAGGCTGCGACCAGCAGGTGCGTCGGCATCAAGGTAGGCGCGGAACTGCTTCACATGGCTGGCGGCGCGTGTGAGTTCCTCGGAGATGTCGGTGCGGTCGGAAAAAAGAGCGATTTCTTTGATCAGGCGCTCGTCATCGAGCGGGAGTGGCAGTCCGGCGTCCTCCAGACGCTGGCGCAGCAGCTTGCGTTGATGTTCCGGCACGGTGGCAGCTTTGACGCGGATTGACTCCAGCAGGGATTCGATCAAGCGCAGTCGGGATTCGATGTCCGCACGCAAACTTGCCCCTTCCGCCGCTCGCATGGCATTTAACTGCTTCAAAGCGGCGGCCAGCGCTTCCTGGATGGGTGGCCATGCGTCCTCCGTGGCGATTTCCGTCTGCGCCTGCGTCACCACGCCGGGCATGCGTGTGATGTCTGTCAGCGAAATTTCCGGCGGGATGTCCAGCTTCAGCGCCAGCGTGTGCATGGCGTGAAAATAGTGCGCGGCCAGCGCGTGATCGATGCGCACGGCGTCTGCCGTAGCGCTCGCAGCCTCTCGGCGGACAGCGACGTTGACGCGGCCGCGTGAAACAGCCGTTGCGACCTCGGTGCGAACCGCGTTTTCCAGCTCGGCTAGCTCACGCGGCAGATTCACCGCCACTTCGAGCTGCTTGCGGTTCACGGAGCCGCACTCGACGCTCCAGGTCACGCCTTCCCGCCGCGCCTCGCCCCGCCCGAATCCTGTCATGCTTTTCATAGCCCTCCCATTGGAGCGAAATTCGGTCGTGGTAAAGTCTGGGATGAGCGTGTCGCAGATTCGCCGAGATTCCGATTTGCATCCCCCCGCGTGCTCCCTAGTCTCGCGCCCCCATGGCAAAAGCAGCACTCGGAAAAGGACTCGGCGCCCTCATTTCGGCACCCACTGCGGTGTCCGGAGTCTCGCGCCTGCCCCCGCTCGCCCAGCCCGCACCGGGAGACGTGGTGAACCGCGTCACGCTTGACCAAATCGTCCCCAGCCCGCTTCAGCCGCGCACGGAATTCCAGGCAGAGCAGCTCACCGAGCTGATGGAGTCCATCCGCGAGCACGGCATCATTCAGCCTCTGATCGTGCGCCGGGTGAACGGCAAGCTCGAACTCATCGCCGGGGAGAGGCGTTTCCGTGCCTCGCGCGAGCTGGGCCTCAAGGAAGTCCCTGTGATCGTTCGCGAGGCCTCCGACAAGGATGTGCTGGAGATGGCGCTGATCGAAAATCTTCAGCGCGAGGGGTTGAACCCGATTGAGGAGGCGCTGGCCTACTCCCGGTTGGCAAAGGACTTCAGCATGCGCCAGGAGGACATCGCGCAGCGTGTCGGCAAAAATCGTGCCACCGTGGCGAACACCATGCGCCTGCTCGACTTGCCGCAAAACGTGCGCGACCTGCTCGTCAGTTCAAAACTTTCCACCGGCCACGCCAAGGTGCTACTCATGCTCAAAAAGCAGGAGGAGCAGGAGCGTGTGGCCCTCCAGATCATCACGAAGGGACTTACTGTCCGTGCCGCAGAGAAGGTGATCGATGCCATCCTGCATCCGCCGCTGCCGCCGAAACCCAAGCCCACGGAAACCGAGTTTGCCCGTGCCATTGAGGCCGTGGAGCAAAAGCTCATCCAGCACCTCACCACCAACGTCAGCATCCAGCACGCCGAGAAAAAGGGCCGCATCGAGATCGACTACTACGGCGCGGAAGACCTGAACCGCATCCTGGCGCTGCTTGGAGTCGAGGAAGAGGCATTCGCGGAAGAATAACTGCGGCTTCGCCGTCCATGACGAATTCCGAATGAAGAATGACGAAACAGCTTCGCCGCTCCTCAAGCTGAGAAAGTTTCTGGCCCTCTCGGCATTCGTCATTCTGCATTCGTCATTCATCGCCAGTTGCAGCCCCGCTAGCACTGTGGACGACAGCGATGTCCGCTCCTTCCTCACCCGCTATTTCTCCACCTGGTCTGCGAAAGACATGGACGGCTACGGCTCCTGCTTCCACGAGCAGGCGCGCATCACCTTTGTGCAGCAAGGCATGCCGCAGAGCCAGGGACTCACAGATTTTCTGCACGGCCAGAAGCTCAGCCACGCCACCGCCTCCACGCCGATGACTGAGGTGCCCACGGACATGAAAATCCTGATGGATGATCGCACCGCCCAGGCCAGCGTGCGCTGGAAACTCACCACAGGCACCGAGATCACCACCGGCACCGATTGCTTCACGCTCATCAAAACTCCCGTCGGCTGGAAGATCATGAGCCTCGTTTTTTACA
>CAXNGR010000205.1:0-6885 GCA_964201265.1 Verrucomicrobiaceae bacterium | reverse complement strand
AAGCCTGCGCTGACCACGGCCACTCGGTCATCAAATCAACCGAGCTTATTGCGCAGCACCTGGTGCATCGCTCCTTAGCGCTTTATGCCTACGGTGGCGTGCTCCACCACGATGTGTTGCGAGCTGATGTAGCGGTTGCAGGTCCGGTCTTCGGGGTTAAGCGGGCGCTTCTTGGTCGCCTTATGAGGGATGAATAAGTTGGGGGGCTTTCACTCCTTGGAACCCGGTGTCCACGATAACGCCCACTTCCCCAAGAATGCTTCCCTGACTGCGATCCACCAAGTTCTCATGTCTGCGCCCAGGCATGCTGGGCATGAGCACCAGCACCCGCCGCCGGGCATCGGTCATCACAACCTTCTTGCGCCGGTGGCTCTTCTTTTTGCCGGAGTAGTGCCGGTTTTGCTGCTTGAAGCTTTGCGGCCGCTGAATGGGACGCCCCACGCCATCAATCATCACGTCTTTAACCTCGGGAAAGCGCTGGCGGAACTCCGCCACACTGCGGATGCGCCGCTGCGGCAGCACGCACTTCTGGAATAGCACGCTGACGTGGCTGGCGCAGGGCATGCCGCTCAAACACCCGGCTGAAGTTGAGGAGCAAGTCATCGAACTGACCACGCCCCATGCCGATGAGGGCTTTGAGGGGGCGGGAGCCCTTGGTGATGCGCTCAAGTTGCAGCATGTTCTCACTACGTCAGCCAACTTTATTGCCCCCGTCTTAACTATCCGGGAACAAGTCTAATGATGCTAAACCGGAGGATGGGGGCGGCTAACGCTCCAGTGAAAGCACAAAAATAAGCCTGCCATTTTTCCATTTGGGGCCGCCTATGAAAAGCGGGCTTCCAGATCGTAAAATTGCGTCGCTTTTGACTAACACCTGCTGTTCTCTCCAGACTTGAAGATGAAGTTTGATTCCGCCGTTATCGGCAGGTCCATTGGAATCGATTTTCAGAAACATGTCACGCGAAGGTACTACCCACGATTCGTATTCACGAAAAATGTCCTGCTGGTGTTGGCCTAAAATTTCAAAGTGTTTGAAGGCAAATACTTTGGCGAGGCGGGCGTTGAACAGCCCGAGGTGCGCTGGAGCTTTCTCCTTTGAACCGATCAATTGCGAGGCATCGTCGGTGGCGAAAATGAGCGCTCCCCAGACCTTACCCTCGGTAGCCGGTTTGACGGCAGGAAGCGGCTGTGGAGTAGCCTTTTCCTGTGCGAACAGGCTCGGGCAGGGCAACAAAAGGAATAAGGCTGGCAGAAGAGATTTCATCCGCGAGGCGTGTTCGTCAGAAATAGCGGATGTCCGACCGCGTCACGTGAAATGACGAGCAGTGGAGAGCCTGTGGCGTCAAAAAGTGTGGTCGTGGCAACTTTCGACTGGTTGTCACTACTGTGGACACTGAGGCCGGAGATTTTGCGGTCTGCGGGCACGTCTTCAAGGCCATCAAGCATGAGGACGGTCGCATCAGCTTCGATGTTGTGGTAGGTGCTCGCCTCAACACCAAGTCCGGGCGTGTAGGAACTGAGAATCAGGCTGTGGCCACTGCTCTGCGTTTCCGGGCGCATCAAGACGAAGCCAAGTATGGCAAGCGCAACGGCACCAGCAGTCGCGAACCAAGGATGGCGCAGCCAAGTGAGGAGTGTCACTGTCAAAGATTGGTTTCCAGACCCCTTTCGGCGGCTTTCATCCAGATCCATCTGAGCGATGCGCACCTGAATCTGCGAATTGAAGAAATCTGCATGTGGAACCTTCATCTCGGCGGGCAGATGCTCGTGGATGCCCTTGCTCAAGGCACGCAGCTCGTCAGCCTCTTTGGACAGCAAAGGCTCGTCCTTGAGCCGGGCTTCAAAAGCGGCGATTTCGCTGTCAGTCATCTCGCCATCTAGCCAGCGGATGAGGTCGTGGTCTTCAGAGGGTGGTTTCATAAACGTCTTTGAGTTGTTCCTGCAGTTTCTTACGGGCGTAAAACAAGCGCGACATCACCGTGCCCAGCGAGCAGGGCACAAGCGCGGAGATTTCTTCATAGGCTAGCCCTTCGACCTCACGCAGGACGATGACCTGCCGATGTTCAGGTGAAAGTCGGGCGATGGCCTCCTGGATCCGCTGTCCGAGTTCGGCATTGCGCATGGCGGTGTCCGGGGCGGCATCACCTTTGGGCGTTGCCTCGGCACCGGCGGCGACACGATGCTCTGTGCGCTCGTCGTCGAATTCACCATCTCCCTGAATCTTCTTCTTCCGGAGCCAGTCGTAAGTCACGTTGTGGGCAATGCGGTAGAGCCAAGTGTAGAAGGCCGCGTCCTGCTTAAAGTTCGGGAGGGCACGCCACGCCTTGATGAAGGCCTCTTGCGCGAGGTCCCAGGCTTCTGTCTCGTTCTGGATCAAATGGTAAGTCATGGCGTAGATCCTCCCGCGATACTTTGTCACCAGGGTGTCAAAGGCCCGCGTGTCTCCCGCCTGGCTGCGTTTGACCAAGTCGATGTCGGAGACTTCGCCTGAGTCAGTCGCGGCTGAAGAGGGCATGGAAAAGGAAAGGCGGAGGATGGACGGTCTCTAGCGAAGGAAATTCGATCCAGAATCGAATTGGAGCAAAAAAGTGCCCGTGTGTGGAAATCAGGGGATCTTCAGGCTTTGACCGGGGCGGATCAGGTCATTCTTGAGTCCGTTGGCAGCCTTGAGCTTAGCGACGGTTGTTTTCTTCTTCAAAGCGATGCCATAGAGGGTGTCACCCTTTGACACGGTGTAGCGGGAACCTGAAGAAGATTTCTTTGTCGTGGATTTCGAGGGAGTTGACTTTTTCTTCGCCGAACTGCTCGATGCTGTGGTCTTTTTCGGCGAGGAGGCAGGCGGGCTGCTCGGTGTCGTCTTTTTTGTGGCGCTGAAGGCGTATGGATCGGCTGGCGGCTCGGGTTCCACTGGCATCGGTGGCTTTTGGTAGGTCGGTGCCGAACCCGAGGCGTAGCCGCTCTGGCCTGGATATGGGTTGTAGTGGCCGTCGTTACCGTAGTTCGAGGCATACGGGTCGCTGCTAGTGGATTTCGTGTTTTCGCAGGAAGCGAGCACGAGGCAGATGGTGGAAAGCACGAGGGTGCGGAGGGCGGTCATGAGGTGGAGGTGGTGCGGTTTTCCAACCGGAGGATGCGATGACACCGCACTAATGAAATCGGACACATCCTTTTCAATGCTTAATTTGCCGTCACCCGACCTGTCTTGCGATTCTACTATATCCTGGAAATAGCACTGTGTAGATCGCGTTTTGCCACCCCTGGCAAATCTCCCGACACAAACCTTGCCAATTCGTCTGCCATTCCCTAGCTTGTCGTCCCACCCCATGAAAATCGGCTTCAACCTCCTTCTCTACACCGGCCACGTCACCGAGGCGAACTACTCAGTCATCGAAAAACTCAAGGCCACCGGCTATGATGGCGTTGAGGTTCCGATTTTTGATGTCAGCAATCCTGCACATTTCAAAGGCATCGGCCAAGTGCTAAAGGACAACGGCCTCGAATGCACTGCCGTCACCGTGCTGCCGGATGAAGCTCATAACGCCATCAGCCCCGTCGCTGCCAATCGCCAGGGAGCCATCGACCACCTCAAACGTGTCCTCGAATGCGCTCACAACGCTGGTGTGCA
The DNA here is from genome assembly GCA_964201265.1 of Verrucomicrobiaceae bacterium. GTDB lineage: Bacteria > Verrucomicrobiota > Verrucomicrobiia > Verrucomicrobiales > Verrucomicrobiaceae > Prosthecobacter. The sequence continues at coordinate 3,260 of CAXNGR010000205.1, read as the reverse complement.
GACCCTTTGTGGCCCCTATTATCAGGTGCTCGGCCAGTTCACCGGCGCTTTTCCTTCCGAAGCAGAACTTGCAGGCGCTGCCGAGGTCCATCGTGGCATTGCGCCCGTAGCCGAAGCCGCAGGTGTGAAATGCGCCATCGAAGCGCTCAACCGCTTCGAGTCCCACCTGCTCAACACCATGGAGCAGGCCGCCGCTTATGTGAAGCGCGTCGATCACCCGAACTTCGGAACCATGTACGACACCTTCCACGCAAACATTGAGGAGAAGAACCCCTTCGCCGCCATCGACACGGTGTTTGCCACCGGTAAGCTTAACCACGTTCACATCTCCGAAAACGACCGTGGCACACCCGGTCGCGGCCACATCAACATCACCGAGCAGATCAAGCACCTCAAAAAAATTGGCTACGACGGCTGGATGACCATTGAGGCATTTGGCAGTGCCCTGCCTGATCTTGCCGCCGCCACTCGCGTCTGGCGCGATTTCTTCCCCAGCACCGAGCAAGTTTACACTGAAGGCTACGCGCTTATCAAAAACGCGCTGGCTTGATGCAAATTCCAACACCCCTTCCATTCCATCCATGAACACACCGACCACCACACCCGCAGCGGCTACGTCACGCCGCCAGTTTATCGGCACCACTGCCGCCGCCAGCGCCCTCACCGTCGCTCAATCCGCCTGGGCCGCAGGCAGCGATGAAATCAAAGTCGGCCTTATTGGCTGCGGCGGTCGCGGCACCGGTGCGGCCAGCCAGGCACTCAGCACCAACCAAGCAGGCGTCACGCTCCACGCCGTCGCCGATGCATTCAAAGAAAAAGCCGATGGTGCCCTCAGCAACCTGCGAAACAAGTCTGCCGCAGTTGCGGAGAAGGTGAAGGTCGATGACTCCCGCATCTTCGCCGGCCCAGATGCCTACCAGAAGGTCATCGAAAGCTGCGACGTCGTCATCCTCACCACGCCTCCCGGCTTCCGTCCGTATCATTTCGAAGCCGCAGTGAACGCTGGCAAACACATCTTCATGGAAAAGCCCGTCGCTGTCGATGCCCCTGGCGTGCGCAAGGTGCTCGAAATGGCCAAGGTTGCTGACGAAAAGAACCTCAAAGTCGTCGTCGGCCTTCAGCGTCGCTACCAGAACTGCTACAAGGATGCTCTCACCCAGGTGAAAGAGCAGGGCATCATCGGCGACATCACCGGCGGCCAAGTTTACTGGAACGGCGGTGGCATCTGGTTCCGCGACAAGCGCCCCGACCAGTCCGAGCTCATGTACCAGATCAACAATTGGTACTTCTTCACTTGGCTCTGTGGCGATCACATCAACGAGCAGCACATTCACAACATCGACGTCGCCAACTGGTTCATCGGTGGTCATCCCGTCAGTGCCCAGGGCATGGGCGGTCGCATGCAGCGTGTGGACAAGAAGTTCGCTCAAATTTACGACCACCACTTCGTCGAGTACACCTATGAAAACGGTGTTCGCATCAACAGCCAGTGCCGCCATCAGTCTGGCGTCTCCAACGCCGTGCGCGAGGAGTTCACCGGTACCAAAGGTAAGATCTACCTCGACAACAGCGGTCGCTGCTACGCCAACAATCACAAAGGCGAAACCATCTGGAAATATCGCCCGGGTGGCAAAGACATCGGCGATGCCAAGGGCAAGGCTGCAAAGCGCCTTGATCCTGATCCGTATCAGACCGAGCACGACACCCTCCAGGCTGCCATTCGTGAAAACAAGCCGCTCAACAACGCCTACTACGGCGCTGAGAGCACCATGACCGCCATCATGGGCCGCATGGCCACCTACTCCGGCAAGGAATTGAAGTGGGATGAAGTCATGAACTCCAAAGTTCAGCACATGCCCAACATCATCACCCTTGAGTCCGAGCCGCCCGTCAAACCAGACGCCGAGGGGCGCTACCCGGTCGCCATCCCAGGCTTTGCGGCCAAAGATTACGCGCAGCTCGGCCTCCAACCCGTGGAGATCGTCTAACGCTCGTTTACCCCAGCCTCTCATAAGCCCCGGTCGCAGTCATGCGCCGGGGCTTTTTCGTAGCTTCGATTGTCAATCGAAGCCCCCCCCCCCGCCAACAAAAGCGAAACCCGCCTGCTTACCATCACGTCAAATCAGTGCTCAAAAGTCTGGTTTCCGGGACATTCCGTGTGTTCCGCTCGCCCATTTGAATCACACGACCAAATCTCTTGCCAATCCGGCGTTCCATTCGCTACAACCACCGCGTCATGAAATCCAACCGCCGCTCCTTCCTCACCAGCTTCGCTGTCTCTGCTGCCACCACGACCCTGCTCGCCCGTGATTGGAGTGGCCAGACACCCGAACGCTACCCTGATCCCGACGTCATCGCGCTTGATCCCACTTTTGAAAAACTCATTCAGGGCAACGCACCCATCCGCCGCCTCCACACGGGAATGCTTTGGGCTGAAGGCCCTGCCTGGAACGGCAGCGGCAACTATCTCGTTTGGAGCGACATCCCGAACAACGTCCAGATGCGCTACCTGCCCGAGGACGGTCATGTCTCCGTCATGCGCAACAACGCCAACAACAGCAACGGCAACACCTTCGATCATCACGGTCGCCAGATCTCCTGCGAGCATGCGACTCGCCGTGTGGTGCGCTATGAGCTCGACGGCAAAATCACCGTCCTGGCCGAAACCTTCGATGGTAAGCCTTTCAATGCCCCGAATGACGCAGTTGTGCATCCTGATGGTGGCATCTGGTTCACCGATCCTGGCTACGGCAGCATGATGGACTACGAAGGAAACAAAGGTGAGCTACTCCTCAAAGAAGCCGTCTATCGCATCGACCCCAGCGGCGAGATCACCAAAGTCACCGAGGATTTGACCAAACCCAACGGACTCTGTTTCTCACCCGACTACAAGAAGCTCTACATCGTCGATACCGGCGCACCGAAAAACATCCGTGTCTATGATGTGGACGGCAAGGCGGTGAAAAACGGGAAAGTCTTTGCCGAAATGAAGGCGGGTTGGAGGCTTTCCGGCGGTGTCGAAGGATGGGAGATGCGTGTTGCGGGTGGAACATCGCAGGCCGCAGAGTCGGCTTTCAGCGGAAGTATCGAGAAAGAGATTTCCAGCACCAAGCTGGTCGCCTACGGCTTCACCAAGTCAGGAAGTCAGCCACCTAACAATCCGGCCCAAGGTGGCTCCGACGGCATCCGTTGCGATGTGGAAGGCAATCTGTGGGCCAGCGCTGGCTGGATTGGCGACGGTTATGACGGCGTTCATGTCT
>CAXNGR010000204.1:0-6889 GCA_964201265.1 Verrucomicrobiaceae bacterium | reverse complement strand
CGCCCCGATGGCCGACGGACCTTTCGTCACCAGCCCTGGAGCAGGTGACACGGTGACTCGTGAGCCACGATCCCGCAGGCCGGTGGATTGATGAGTGGAAGTGAGATGTAAGAGGTGAGAAGTCAGAAGTTCCGATTCGTCACCCCAACTCACCTCTAGCGTCTCACTTCTGACCTCTCTCCTGCTACCAACGAAAGAGTCCACCCAGCCCTGCGTTCCCGTTTCCTCATCACCATGACACGCACCCACCTCACCACCGTTCTCGGTCTGGCGCTCGCCACGACCGCTTCTGCTGCCACCGACTGGGCCACTTTCCGTGGTCCAGCGGGCAACGGCACCGTCCCAGCTCTGCCAGATGCCAAATGGAGCCTCAACCAAGTCTGGAAATCGCCCACGAACCTTGGCTTCAGCAGCTTCGCCGTCGCAGGCGGCAAGGCCTACACGGTCGTCACCGGCGAAACCGATGGCAACACGGGTGAAATGCTCGCCTGCCTCGACGCCGCCAGCGGCAAGGAAGTCTGGAGCAAACCCCTCAGCGTCATCCCGAAGTATGACGGCGGCGGCAACGCCGGAGCCAAAGGCACCGAAGGCGGCGACGGCTCCCGCAGCACGCCCGTGATCGACGGCGATAAAGTTTACGTCATCGACAGCCTCCTCCACGTCTTCGCCTTCGACGCCGCCACCGGCAAAGCCGTGTGGGACCACGATGTGATGAAGGAAAACAAGGGCGAGATGATCAAGTGGCAAAACGCCGCCTCCCCGCTCATCGATGGCGACATCCTCATGCTCGCCGGCGGCGGCAAAGGCCAGGCGCTCATCGGTTTGAACAAAAACACCGGCAAAGTCGTGTGGAAGGGCGAGGACGACAAGATGACCCACGCCACCCCGATCCTCGCCGACATCCACGGCGTGCATCAGGCCATCTTCTTCACCCAGACCGGCCTAGTCGGTGTCGAGCCAAAGAAAGGCGACGTCCTCTGGCGGGCCGAGTTCCCCTACAAAGTCAGCACCGCCGCCTCGCCGGTCGTGTTTGAAGACATCGTGTATTGCAGCGCCGGTTACGGCGTCGGCGCAGGTGCCTTCAAGCTCAGCAAAAAAGGTAGCAAACTCTCCGCCGAGCAGATCTGGCGTCGTGAAAACGAGTGCTTCAACCACTGGAGCACACCCGTCGTGAAGGACGGCTATCTCTACGGCATGTTCAGCTTCAAGGAATACGGCGCTGGCCCCCTCGCCTGCGTGGACATCCGCACCGGCAAAGACATGTGGAAAGAAGGCGGCTTTGGCCCCGGCCAGGTCATCCTCGTCGGCGATAAAGTCGTCGCCACCAGCGACAAAGGCGAAGTCGTCGTCGCCGCTGCCAATCCCGAGAAATACAGCGAAGTGGCCCGTAAAGACGTCCTCGAAGGCAAAGTCTGGAGCTACCCCGTCCTCGCCGGCGGCAAAATCTACGCCCGCAGCACCAGCGAAGGCGTCTGCTTGGATGTGAACTGATTTACGCCAGACCAACTCGATTCACACGAAGCCCGGAGTTAGACGCTCCGGGCTTCTTTTTTGCCCTGAGGGCGTGCAGCCTTGACGCATCCGGCCCTCTGGCCGACTCTCGCCCCCTCTCTGGCATGAAGTGGCTGCAACGTGTGATCCAAGCCTGGCAAAAGGCGCGTGAAATCCCCTATTTGGGGCGCAGTTCCTTTGTCCTGGCGATGATCTTGCTCGTGACCGCCATCGCGCTGGACTGGCACCGTTCGCATCCCGATGACGGCGCGGGGGAGGCGATCCAGCAGGCCCAGATGGCCCACATGGACGTGCCCAAGACGATTTTGGTGCTCTCACGCATTCTGCCCTACCTCAATCTGTGGGTTTCAATCGGCGCACCGCTGCTGCTGTTCATGATCTGGCGGCGCTGGAATGACCTGCGCCGCCTGATGGCACCGGTGAGCATCGCCTCGGTTTCCATCGTAGCCTGGATGATCGCCAGCGAACTGGTGGACTACGTCGCGCATTCGCAAATGACGGAGATGGGGGAGCCGCCCGCACCTGTGGCCTTTGTGTTCAAGCTCATATTCATCGCCCTGGCGGTGGGGTCGATACCGTTCGCCCTGCAATACTACCGCAAGACGACCATCCTGGAGCGCTACACGCTGCGCACCTTCGTGCACCCGCTGCTGTTCTGCTTCGTGTCCTTCTGCTCGCTGTGGATCATCATGGACCTGCTGGACAACCTGAAGGACTTCCAGTCAGCGAAATCCAGCTTTGGCGAGGTGCTCGGCTTTTACCTCGGTCTGCTGCCCTACATTTACGTCACCGTGATGCCGGTGGCCCTGCTGCTGGCGGTTTTGTATGCGCTGACCCGCATGTCACGCGCCAACGAGATCATCTCCATGCTCGGAGCTGGGCGCAGTCTGGCGCAGGTGCTGCGACCGGTGTTTCTCTGCACGCTCTACGCCGTGCTGCTGAGTCTTGCGGCGAATTATTACTGGGCACCCCGTGCCGAGGGCAACCGCAAGGCTGTGGTGCGGGCGCTGGAGGAAAAGGGCGTGGACTCCATCATGGCCTCCTCCATCATGTTTCACAACGCGCAGACCCGCCGCACCTGGTACACCGCCACTTTCCCCTTCTCCCTGCGCAGCGGGCGTGAGCGCATGCACGGCGTGCAGGTGCGGGAGGAAAGCCCTGAGGGCGTCCCTGTGCGCACCATCCTGGCCCCTTCCGCCGCATGGACCCCCTCTGGCGGTTGGCGCTTCTTTGACGGTCAGGAGCTGCTCTATCAAAACGGCAGCGTGACTACAATCCAGCCTTTCCCACTTCGAGCAGACGGCACTCACATGCTGGAGCTGCCCGGCATTGAGGAAACCCCGTGGAGCATCGTCAGCTACGCGCTGCGGGCAGACTTCATGAGCGTGCCGGAGATCGTCTCCTACCTGCACGCGCATCCGAAGGCCGCGGCAGACAAGCTCGCGCCCTTCCGTACGCATTTCTGGCACCGCTTCGCCCTGCCATGGCAGGCGCTCGCGCTGGTGCTCGTCGCCGCACCGCTGGGAGTGGCCTACTCACGCCGTGGCTCGGTCGGTGGCATTGCAGGCAGCGTGTTCATCTTTTTCATCTTCATGTTCGTGAACAACCTCTTCCTCAACCTCGGCAAAGGTGGCCACCTGCCACCCTGGCTCACTGTCTGGATGCCGCACCTTCTGTTTGGGGCGCTGGGGCTGGTGCTCTTCCATTACCGCTCCCAGAACCGCGACCTGCCACGCTTCAAACTCGGCTTGTCCAAGCCCAAAAAATCCCAGATCGCCCGTCCGCGCAACCGCAGCGCCCCATTGCCTGGAGCCTCGGCCACTTGAAACTTCAAACCTGAAACTTTAAACCTCGTTGATGCAGCAGAACTGGTCCATCCGCAGCCGCGCCCATCAATGCGCCCTCACCGACCGCCCTTTCGAGGACGGTGAGAGCTTCCACACCACGATCTACTTCGATCCGCAGGAAAATGGCTACGTCCGCCGCGATGTCTGCGCCGAGGCTTGGCCGCAGGAACGCGAGCAGCGCAAGCCCGTCGCTGCCTGGAAGAACATTTACCAAAAAGTCATCGCTGAGGCCAAACCTGAGATCGCGCCCAAGGAAAGCGCCCAGGATCTGCTTCAGCGCTTCATTGAAGACGGCGATCCCAAGACCGAACACGCCCGCTACATCCTCGCCCTCATGCTGGAGCGCAAACGCCAGCTCGTGCAGACCGCCGAGAAGGAAGTCGATGGCGCGAAGATGCTTTTTTACGAAAACAAAAAGACCGGCGAGATCTTCATCGTGCGCGATCCCGAGCTACGGCTCGATGAAATCGCGCAAATGCAGGACGAAGTCGCCTCCATCCTCGCCTTTGGCGGTCCTGCCGCAGAAGCCGCGAAGGCCGCAGGAGTGACCCTCACCGTCGATGGCGTCGTTCCGACCGCAGACACGGCCCCAGAGCTGTCTGAATCCGCGCCCGATGCAGACTCGTCCTCCGAGAATGTTGAGCCCACCTCTTCTGACGAGTCTGCGGAAGAGGCATCTACCGAAGAGACGGCGGAGGAGCCGGGGGATGAACTTGAATCCGATTCCGAGAGCGCGGAACCGGAGGCATCGGAAGAACCTGCGTCGGACGAACCCACCGAAGAACAAGAGTCTTCTGCTCATTGAGCAGCACCGCCCGAAAGAGCACGGTCAGGCCGTCGGTTGAGTGTCTCTGCATGAAACACTTCTTCCTTGCCGCCTTCGCTGCTTTCTCGGCCTCATCTGCCGCAGACCTTCCCGATCTGCCCGTCGTGGAGCTTTCGGATCAGAAAGACCGGCATACCGTCATCGCCGCTGGCACGGAGCAGACTTATCAGGGCCATCCCACGACCGTTTTGATGCCGGATGGCAAAACCATCTTCTGCGTGTGGTGCATTAACCACGGCGGTGCTGCAGGACCGATGGCGCGCAGTGATGACGGCGGCGTGTCGTGGACGCGCATGGATGAGTTGCTGCCACCCGGCTTCAAAACGCATCAAAACTGCCCCAGCATCTACCGCATGACGGATTCCGCAGGCAAAGAGCGCCTGTGGGTCTTTTCCGCCGCCCTGGGCAATCGCAAAGGCCCCGGCATGCCCAGCATCATGAGCGAGGACGCGGGCAAGACCTGGAAAGAGATGCCGCCGCTCGGATTTCCCTGCGTCATGACCTTCAGCAGCATCGTGAAGCTCAAGGATGGCCGTTACCTCGGCCTCTACCACAAAGGCCCCGGTGGAGCTGACAAAGCACCGCTCGAAGTGCTGCAAACCATCACAGCCGACGGCGGTTTCACCTGGAGCGAGCCGAAAGTCGTCGCCTCCGTCGAAGGCAAAAACCCCTGCGAGCCGTTTGTTTTTCGCTCGCCGGATGGAGTAGAGCTTTGCTGCCTCATGCGTGAGAACACGCACAAAGAGCGCAGCCTCATGATGTTCAGCCACGATGAAGGCCAGACGTGGACCAAGCCTGTGAACACCTCCTGGGGTCTCACCGGCGACCGCCATGCGGGTGTGTTCACCAAGGACGGCCGCATGGTCGTCGCCTTCCGCGATCAGGCGCTCAACAGCCCCACCAAAGGCCACTTCGTCGCCTGGGTCGGCACTTACGATGATCTCAAGCAAGGCAAGCCCGGCCAGTACCGCGTCAAGCTCCTCCACAATCACGCCGAGCGTGTCGGTGACTGCGGCTATCCCGGCATGGAACTGCTGCCAGACGGCACCATCGTCGCCACCACCTATGTGAAGTATGCGCCTGGTAAAGAGAAGCACTCCGTCGTGAGTGTGCGCTTCAATCTGGCCACCACCGATGCGCTGGTGAAGCCTTGATCCATTTGAACTTCGCAAAGGCAGACGCATGGGCCGCGTATGACTTGCGCCATGAACACGCCTGCCACCTCTCGCCGCCGCTTTCTTCAAACCTCCCTCGCCGGAGCCGTCTCACTGCCTGCCTGGGCCGCGCCGCTCGGCGCGAATAGCGACGTGCGTGTCGCCGTCATCGGTTTTCGCGGTCGTGGCGGCGGTCACATCAAAGAACTGCTCAAAGTCCCTGGCGTGCGCCTCGTGGCATTGTGCGATGTCGATTCCGCCGTAGTGGATAAGAAGGTCGCCGATCTCGACAAGCAGGGCATCAAGGTAAAGACCTACCGCGACTTTCGCGAATGCTGCGCTGACAAAGATGTGGATGCCGTCACCATCGCCACGCCGAATCACAGCCACGTTTTGATCGCGCTCACCGCCTTGCAGCATGGCAAGCACGTCTATGTCGAGAAGCCGGTGAGCCATAACCTCATCGAAAGCGCCAAGCTCATGGCGGCGGCCACCAAAGCCGCCGCGAAGGGCCTCATCGTGCAGCATGGCATGCAGCGCCGGTCCGACGAAGGCTGGGCCAGCGCCATGCAGTGGGTCAAAGAAGGCCACATCGGCAAACCCAAGCTCTCCCACGCGCTCGTTCACGGCCTGCGTCTCAGCATCGACAAAGTGGACGGCCCGCAGCAGCCACCAGCCACCGTGGATTACAAGCTCTGGTCCGCCCCAAGGCCCGAACTGCCCGTCATGCGGAAACAATTCCACTACGACTGGCACTGGCAGTGGCCCTACGGCGGCGGCGACATCGGTAACCAGGGTCCACATCAATACGACGTCGCCCGCTGGGCGCTTGGCGATCCCGACACGCTGCCCAAGCGCGTGATGAGCTTCGGCAACCGCTGGGGCTATGTGGATGACGGCCAGAGCGCCAACTGCCAGATCGCCTTCCATCCCTACGAGCCCGTACCGCTCATCATGGACAAGTTCGGCCTGCCCATGCGCAACCTCGACCCCAAATCCGGCGAGCCGCCCTACAAAGGCCTGCGCACCGGCAATATCATTCACTGCGAGGGCGGCTACGTCGCCGAATCGAAGGCCTACGACAACGCGGGCCAGGCCATCATGAAGTTCGAGAACTTCCTCACCGGCCCGGACCACATGAAAAACTTCATCGACTCCGTCCGCGCCGGAAAATACACCAAGGACGTTCTTCACATCCGTCACGGCCATGCCGCCGCCTGCCTGTCGCACATGGCAAACGTCTCCTACCGCCTCGGCAAGGCCATGAAGAACGAGGAAATCAAAGAGCGTCTCGAAGGCGACAAGTTCGGCCAGGAACTTTACACCGAGTTCCTCAAAAACCTCGCCAACAACGGCATCGACACCCAGGAAAAACAAATCATCGCCGGCCCCTGGCTCGACTTCGATCCCGCCACAAACCAGTTCACCGGCCAGTTCGCCACCGAGGCCAACAAACTCTGCCAAGAGGAATACGCGGCAGGCTTTGAGCTGCCGGAGGTGTGAGTTTGCCTGAAAGCCATTCGTGCGAGATGAAAAAGTCTCCCGCCAAA
>CAXNGR010000203.1:0-6889 GCA_964201265.1 Verrucomicrobiaceae bacterium | reverse complement strand
CCCGCGCTCCAGAATCAACGCGCTGGAGAGATGGAACGGCGGAATGCGCGGCAGCGAAGTGCCCGTGCTGGCATCCCGCGCCCGCACCGCGTCTGCCTTGAACTCCAGATGCAGGTTGGTGTCCGTTGGTTTGGGTTCTTCCGTCACCGGATGCAGCAGATGGAAGGTCGTCTCCAGTTCCGCGCCAAGGAACTCCGCGTCCACGGCACGATAGTTGAACTGCGGCGTGTCAGGGACGGCGTCGTTATCCGTGTCCACCATGAACCCGGCGGGAAACAGGCCGATGAAGCCGCTGTACCGGCTGTAGTAGCCGCCCACGCTGCCCGTGACCCAGCCGGTGCGTTTGCGCAGGTTCAGATCGAAGCTCACTGAATTTTCCACGCCGAGCCCGAAATTCCCCACTTCAAACGTGTTCGTCGCCACGTGATTGCCGTTGGCGAACAGCTCTTGATACGTTGGCGCACGCTCCGCGTAGGTGATCGTGAAAGCGGCGGAGTATTCCTCATTCGGCGTGTAAACAAAGCCCACCGAGCCGCTCAGATTGTCAAACTGACGACCACGAGAGGGGCCGAAGACATCGTTGTCCCGGGATTGGGTCTCGATGTGATCATAGCGCCCACCAAACTGAAAACTCAGCGGTCCACGCGTGATGTCCTCAAAGAAAAACAGCGAGTTCGACTCCGTCACCGTCGGCGGGATGAAGGCTTCCGCTCCGGCCACAAAGAAATCGCTACGTTCCGACTGGAAACCGATCACGCCCTCCATGCCTGCGACCTTCTCGTGCTTCACTTCCAGACGGAAATCATAGCCGTCGTTTTTGAACACTGTGTTGTCCATGCCGTCCTCAAACTCGACATGCTCATAGTCCGACCACGCAAAGCGGTAGCTGATCTCCTTGATCTTCGGCAGCGGCTTGTAGAAAGCGCCGCGCACATCCAGGCGCGTCTGGTTCATGTCGATGAACACCGACGGCTCCGCTGGCGATCCGTAGTTCGTGTGAAACTCCGTCCACGAGAAACCGATGAATCCCCCGTCCCACACATAGCTCAGGCCGCCGGAAAGCCCCTCGGCACGCAGATTGCTGTTCGTCGCGATCTTGTTCGGCTCCGGCGTCCCTGCCGGCAGTGGATTGCGCTCCTGCTCGCCGACGGTGCGCAGATTTCCAGGCACCCGAAAATCCTCCGCTGCGCGTGTGAAGGCCTCGATATGAAACGCCAGCCCCTTCCAGCCGCCTTCCAGCATGAAATTCGACTGGTAGCCCTGGTCCACGGACGAAAACCGCCCGCCCATCGAGCCACGGAGCGTGCCATCGAGCTTTTCATCCACGATGCGTCCATCAATCGCGTTCACCACGCCGCCGATGGCGTTCGAGCCATACAGCAGCGTCGCCGGGCCGCGCACCACCTCCACCGACTTCAAATTTGACGGCTCAAAACTCAGCGCGTGATCGGGACTCGTCGCCGAGGCGTCCATCGTGTTCATCCCGTTCTGCAAAATGCGCACCCGGTCGCCCTCCAGACCGCGAATGATCGGACGGCTCGCCGCTGGGCCGAAGAACGAGCTGCTCACCCCCGGCATCCTCGCCAGCGTCTGCCCCAGCGTCGGCTCAATCGCCAGATTCAAATTCTGCCCGCCCAAAATCGACGCCGCCTGCGCCTGCTGATACAGCGGTCGGTCCAGCGGGGCCGAAATCACGATCTCATCCAGCGAAACAACCTCTTCAGCATCGTGCGCATGCGCCGGATCATGCCGCTGCTGGGCCATGCCTACCGAAGTGGCGAGCACTAGGGCAAGCAGCAAGACCGGGCGGAAAAAGGAGAGGGCAGACGGATTCATAAGAATACCGCCTTAATGCAACCGTATTACAAGTGCAAATTGATTGTTTTAGCAATCAAGATGCGGGTCTGACGTGACAAAAGGGCATGTTCACCAATTCTGCCGAAGGAAATCCGGCCCTTTGGGAAAAATCATGGATGACAGAGCAGATTCATAAACCTCGGCATTCTGGCGAATGCGCCTACACCGCGCCCATCAGGCTCGTTCGCCAGAACCAGGAAAAGTCGATCGAACTTTCAAGTTCGATCTCAAGTTGATCCACACGCACGGACCGTCGCTTATGGTGCGGGTTTGTTGCGCCGGAACCACTCCAGCAGGCTGCGTTTGGCAGGCTTTGCCGAGGCGTCACTTTCAAGCGGAAGCGCCTTGGGCGCTAGTGGCGCGGGCAGATGATCCCGCAGACGGTCGTGGATGTGCTGCTGGGTGGCCATGGTCTCGACTCCGTTCACGTCGTTGTCCTCCAGCAGCTTCTTCGAGGCCAGTTCGCCGCCTTCCGTGGGGTCGATGACCTGCGGGGAGATCATGAGGATGAGCTCCTCCCGCGCCTTGGTGTCATTCACGCGGCGGAAGAGCGTGCCGAGGAGCGGGATGTTGCCGAGGAAGGGCACCTGTGAGCGAGTGTCGGTAAAGTTGGTGTCGATCAGGCCACCGATGACGACGGGAACCTGATTTCTGGCCACGACGGTACCGCTGACAGTGCGGGACTGCACGGTATCCACCGCCTGACGCTGGAATCCGTTGTTGCTCGGCACGAGAACCGTCGCGCCATCGACCGTGATGTTGGAGTTTTCCTGGAGCAAACGGAGGGTGACGGTTTTGTCAGCGTTGATGTTGGGCGTGATGAGCAAGGTGGTGCCGACGGGGCGGAATTCGATGTCGGTGCTGCCTTGGGTGACGACGTTGTTGATCGCACCCGGAATGACCGCGCCGCCATTGAAGCTGCGGTTCAGCGGGCGCTCCTCGCCGATGAAGAGGCGGCTGACCTCATTGTTGGCGATGAGCAGGGTGGGCGTGGAGACGACGCGCACTTGGCCTTTCTGCTCCAGCACCTGGATGCGGGCGCTGAAGTTGTTGCTGGCAAAGCGGAAGCTCAAATCGCCGGCCACCGCAGGATTGGCCCCGAAACCGGCCTGGTAGCGTCCGTTGTCGAAAAGGTAATCCACGGCGCTGCGGTAGCCCTGGTCCATGCGCACGCGGAGGATTTTCACTTCCAGCAGCACCGTCTGCGTCGGCACATCGACGCTGGTGATGAGTTCTTTGATTTGCTCCATGGCCCGGCTGTCGCCAGTGCGGACGATGACCTTGTTCAGCCGCTGAATGACGGTGACGAAGATGTTCACGCGGTCGTCGAGCAGTTTCTCGGCGTTGTCGGCACGGTCTTCGAGGGTTTGAATCTCCTCCGCCGTGAGATTTTCCACGCGCTGCGGTTGGATGGGCTGATTGTTGTTGGCATTGTTGTTGCCCTGGAAGCCTCCAAGACCACCTCCCATTCCTAATCCACCCATTCCAAGTCCTCCACCAAGTCCCCCTCCAAGTCCTCCACGCCCACCTCCCAGCCCGCCGCCGAAGCCGCCGCCTTGCCCGCCTGCGGCGTTGTTCCCCTGCCCCGTGACTCCCAGATTCTGACTGCGGCCATCGACGATGTCGAAGCGCTGGAAGCGCTGCTGCAGTTCCATGGTCGCCTGCATGTCCTGCATGAAGTTGCTCTGGTTCATGCGCACCCGAGAGCCATAGAGGTCCTGGATGGCGCGGCCCACATCGTTCGCGTTCGGGAAACGCAGGTCAAAGACCTCCGTCAGCTCTTCCTGGAAGCTGCCGAGATCGCGCTTGAACTCCTCAGGCGTGTGGATGCGGATGATGCCGCTTTTGTCATCCTCGCGGAACCACAGGTTATGCGAGCGGCACAGAGCCTCCACGGCATCGCGGGCCTGCACTTGCGTGAGATAGAGGCTGACGATGGTTTTCCCGGCCTCGACCGAGCTGACGACGTTCAGCCCGCCAGCCTCGGAAAGGATGCGCGCAGCATCGGAGAGCGGCACCTGGCGCAGGTCGATGACCTCCATGCGTGTGGTCTGGGCCTGCGCATGAAAGGCGAGGAGGGAGAACAGGAGAAAAAGGAGTCGGTTCATTGCAGGCGAAGGGTTTGTTTGAGCGGCAGGACCTCGATGGTGGCGCTTTCCTTGGTCAGCTCGCTGAGCTGGAGGCTGAGGTGACTGAATTCGCCGGAAAGACTGAGCGCACCGCCCTGCTTGAGCGCGAGCACCTGCTTGTTCACCTCGATGATGACGAGTCCCTGGCCGGTTTGATTGATGATCTTGCCGCGCATGAGGATGGTGGGCAGGGCTTTGTTGTTCTGCTGGCCGCCCGCGCCTGCCATGAGGAGCTGCTGAAGGGCGGCGTCCGGCACGGTGGGATCGACCGGTGGTTTCGGCGGCTCCGGCGGTGACTGCGCGGCGGCGTTCAGCGCCAGCAGCAGGAGGAGGGTGAGCAGGTGTTTCATAGGCATGGAAAAGGTTCAGCGGAGGTTGTTGCCGGGGCCGGTGGCGGCGAAGAGGGCCATGAAAAACGAGAGGTACACATAGCCAACGACGCTGCCGACGATGATGATGACCGCAGGCTCGATCAGCGCGGTGAGGCGGCGGATCATGCGCTCAAGCTGCGCCTCATGAAATCGCGCCACCTCGTCGAGCACGTTGTCCAGTGTGCCGGAGGACTCGCCCACGGTGATCATGCGTGGCAGCATCGGCATGAAGCCATGGGGCTGCTCCAGATGACGGCCCAGCGGCTCGCCTTGCAGCACGCGCTCACGCGCCGCGCCGATGATGGCGGAGAGCCGGCGGTTGCCGATGAGATTTTCACACACACGCAGCCCTTCCAGAATGGTCACGCCGCTGGTCAGCAGCACGGAAAAGCTGCTGGCAAAGAGGGCTGTGCCACCGGTGCGCAGCGCTTTGCCCAGCAGCGGCAGGCGCAGCGCGGCGCGGTCGATCAGCGCACGACCCGGCGGCCCGAAAAACACCAGCACCAGCGCAAACAGCACCGCCACGCCCGCAATGACTGCTGTGAGGCCATGCATTTGCGTCCACTCGCCGAGATCGACGAGGCGCTGCGTCATGGGCGGGAGTTTTTTGCCCAGCGCCCGCAGAAAGACCTGCATCTTCGGCAGCACGCCGACGATCATGAAGACCGCGAGGCCCATGGCCACGAGGAACACGATGGCGGGATACATCAGCGTCGTGATCAGCCCGGCACGCAGCGTGCGCTTTTTCTCCAAAGCGGCTGCGGCACGTTCCAGCACGGGCGCGAGGTGACCGGTCTGCTCGCCCACGCTGACGAGTTGCACGACGATGCGGCTGAAGCAGGCATGAAGTGCGAGGGCATCGGCCAGCGAAGCGCCGTTTTCGATGTCGATGATGACCTGCTCCCACACGCGGCGCAGGCGGCCGCGCTCAGCCTGCTCGGCGATCAGGCGCAGGGCGCTCAGCAGCGTCAAACCACTGCGCAGCAGCGTGGAGAGCTGGTAAAGACTGACCTCGATGTCGAGCGAGCGAATCCACAACCATGACGAGGGACTCAGCGAGAAGGCCGTGCCGCCGCTCCGGCTTGTGTTTTCCTCAATACCAAGCACCAGCCAGCCGCGCATGCGCAGTTCCGCCGCAGCGGCGGAGCTGGACGAGGACTCCAGCTCGCCCTGAAGACGGGCGCCGGAGGCATCGCGGACGGTGTAGGTGAAGGCGGGCATGATTCAGAAAAAGCGAGTTACCAGACCGTCACCGCGCCACGCACGTCCTCCAGTGTGACGACCCCGGCGCTGAGTTTATCCGCCGCGTCCTGCACCAGCAGCGGCAGGCCGCGTAGACGCATGTGCTCGATCATTTGAGCCTCGCCAGCGCCTTCGGTGATGAGCCGGGACCACTCCTCATCAATGGGAAGCATCTCAAACAAACCCACGCGCCCCACAAAACCGCGCCCGGCGCAGTACAAACAGCCCTGGGGGCGAAAATGCGATGTGCCCGCGAGCTGCGGCGACGCGAGAAAGGCGGCGTCCTCCGGCCGCAGCGGCTCCGGCGTGATGCAGCGGGAACAGCACTTCCGCACCAGTCGCTGCGCCACCGTGAGGCGCAGCGTGGAGGCGATGAGAAAGCGTTCCACGCCCATCTCAGCCAGACGCACGACCGCTCCGGCGGCGGAATTCGTGTGCAGCGTGGAAAAGACCAGATGGCCCGTCAAAGCGGCCTTGATGGCGATGTCCGCCGTCTCGCGGTCGCGGATTTCGCCGATCATCACGACATCGGGGTCATGTCGCAACAAGCTGCGCAAAGCGCTGGAGAAGCTGACCTTGTCCGCGCTGTCCACCTCGACCTGCACGATGCCGGGAATCTCGTTTTCCACCGGATCTTCGACGGTGATGACATTCAGCGCCTCGGCGGCGATCAGCTCGCGGATGGCAGCGTAAAGCGTGGTCGTTTTGCCAGAACCGGTGGGGCCGGTGAGCAGAATGAGACCGTGCGGCTTGCTGATGGCGGTGCTGAACATGCCGTGGTGCGTCGTGCTCATTCCGAGCGCTCCGAGAGAGAAGCGGCTGCTGTCCACGGCCATGAGGCGCAGCGTCATGCGCTCGCCATGACGTGCGGGCAGCGTAGCCACGCGCACATCCACCACCTGGCCGCGTGCGCCGCCCTCGCTGTGACGGAAGGAACCGTCCTGCGGCGAGCGCTTTTCGGCGATGTTGAGTCCCGCGATGATCTTGAAGCGGTTCAGCAGCGCCGCGTGCAGGCTCATCGGCAGGCGGAAGGCGTCTTCGAGAGCACCATCCACACGCAGGCGCACGCGCAGTTCCTTTTCACCCGGATCAAAATGAATGTCCGAGGCCT
Organism: Verrucomicrobiaceae bacterium; assembly: GCA_964201265.1. Lineage (GTDB taxonomy): Bacteria > Verrucomicrobiota > Verrucomicrobiia > Verrucomicrobiales > Verrucomicrobiaceae > Prosthecobacter. The sequence goes on along the minus strand of CAXNGR010000203.1, from coordinate 179 downwards.
GGCGCAGCATCGCCGCGCGGAGGATGTCATTGGCGAGCTGGCGGGCATCAGCCTCCACCTCGTCACCGCTGGTCACGGCGATGGTTTGACCGCGTTCTGTGTAGCGGGCCAGCGCTCCGGCCCCGCCCTGCGAAGATTCACGATACTGGCGGTCCAGCGCACGCCCCAGCGAGGCTGGC
>CAXNGR010000202.1:0-6909 GCA_964201265.1 Verrucomicrobiaceae bacterium | reverse complement strand
GCCGGATCGTCCGCGCCGTCGCTGCCATCCTCAATGCCGCCGGGCACGCCCATGTGGAAGATCTTGCTCACGCGGGCGGAGTAGTAGCCCGCGTTCTTGAAATGCTGCGGCCAGGTCGCGCGATCACCAATCGCGGCACGCGGGCTGGTGTATCCCTGCACACTTGTGGCATTAGGATAGTAACCGGAGAGAAACGAGGCCCGCGATGGCCCGCAATACGTCCCCTGGCAATACGCCCGTGTGAAGCGCATCCCACGAGACGCGAGCCGGTCGATGTTTGGTGTTTTGCACGCCTTGTTGCCGTAGCAGCCGAGTGCGGTGGACGTGAGGTCGTCGGAAATGATGAAGAGGACGTTCGGCTTTCCATCCTTCGCTAAAGCGTCGGAGGACATAGCCGTCGATAATGCTGCAAGTAAGATCAGCGCGAAGGATTTCATGGCTGTTTGATTGGTCCCTTCTCAAAATCGGTGGGTGAAACCCAGCCAGCATTCACCTTCTCGCCGCGCATGAACTTCTCATAAAAGCCAGCGCCATAGGTGGCGGGGTATTCGTCGAAGATTTTGCCGTTCCCGGCCATGCGCGGGTCTTTTTGGGATTTGAGCTCGGATTCCATTCGCTCGCTCAGTTTTTTGACCGTGTCGGTGTGGACGGACTCAGCGGCCAAGTTGTGCGCGGCGTGCGGATCGACGGTGAGATCATAAAATTCCTCGGCGGGGCGCATGCCGAAGTTGAGTTGCCAGAACTTGTCGCTGCGATCCTTGCGGCCCATGTCGAGGATGAGCGACTTCGTCGGTCCGCCGTCGGTGTCGAGGTAGCCGGTCTCGGGATTGCCTGCGGGCCAGCGTGTGGGTTCGTAGTTTTTGATGAACAAGTGTTCGGCGGTGACGATGGCGCGGATGGGGTAGCCCCAGTCGTGCGGGCGGCCCACGTCGGTGCGCTCCTTGCCGATGAGCGTGTGATCACGCTCCGCGATGACGCGTCCGCTTTTCTCGCTTTCGATGATGGGACGCCAGCTTGTGCCGGTGATGGGCATCATGCCGCTGTCCTGATGCGTGATGCCCGCGTAGTCGAGGATGGTGGGCGCAATGTCGGTGAAGTTGACGAAGTCATCCACCACGCGACCGGGTTTTTTCATGCCGCCGGGAAAGCGAATGGCGAGCGGAACATGGTTGCTGTCCTCGTAGGTGTAGCCTTTGCAGCGTGGGAAGGGCATGCCGTGATCGGCGGTGACGATGATGAGTGTGTTATCGAGCTGGCCGCGTTTTTCGAGCTCGGCGATCATGCGGGCGAGGTGGTTGTCCGTGTGCTCGACTTCGAAGGCGTAATCGAGCATGTCGTGGCGCACGATCTCGTCATCGGGCCAGTAATCCGGCACCTTCGAGATGTCGGATAGTTTTTTGCCGCCCTTCTTCACGCCAGATTGGAATTCATAGCCGCGATGCGGCTCCAGGCTGCCATACCAGAAGCACCACGGACCATCCTTGGGCACGGCATCGAGGAAATCGGTGAAATTGGCCGCGTAGTCGTTGTTACCCATGCCGGTGGCTGCTGGTTTGGCCTTGTGCTGGTTGAAGGGCTTGCCGGTGATTTGGCGCGGCTTGCCATTCGCATCATTGGCAATGCCGGGACCCCAGCCCTTGCCGGTGATGCCCATGTGCCAGCCTTTTTCGGTGAGCACCTCCGGCCAGCTTTTCAGCTTCGCGGGGAAGAAGGCCATGTGATTGCCCGCCTCCTCATTCTGCCACGCATGACGGCCGGTGAGCACGATGGCGCGTGACGGCGCGCACTTCGCCACGGGCGTGTAAGCCTTCGTGAAAAGCACGCCTTCCTTTGCGATGCGGTCAAACGCGGGCGTCTTCACCCACGGCGTGCCATAAGCACCCGCATGCGCACCCCAGTCGTCGGCGATGGCGAAGAGGATGTTCGGTCGCTCGGCGGCAAATGAGGAATGCAGAGCCGAGCAAAGCGAGACAGCCAGCATCAAGGCGAAGCCGATGCTGCTCCGCAGGAGCGAACGAAGTGAGGCAATGACGAATGACGAAACAAACAAGGCGAGGCGCTTCATGGCGCAAAAGGGAACGGCTGGATGGCAGAGGGCTTTCGTCTGAAGCGCCGCATGGTGGTATTTTTGTGCGCAGGGTGCGTGCAAATGGGACGATCTGCCACGCAGAGCCGCAGCATGGCCGGTTCCATGCTTGGAACACGAGGTAACCCCCATAAAACCCCATGATTGCTTGTGAGCGCTGCCTTGGCTGGTTGTGCGTGGTCTTTGCTGGCCTGACGACACTGATTTCCATCCCAAACCCGGCTTCTGCCGCCACGGTTTATTGGGATCTCAACGCGGATTCTGCCGGAGCCGGTGGAGCGGTGCCTGCGGGCAGTTGGAACGCGGGAAACACGCTGTGGAACCCACTCGCCGATGGCACCGGAGCGGTCGCGGCGTGGACGGCGGGTGACATCGCTGTGTTTTCCGCCGGAAGCGATGCGACGGGTGCGTTCACGATCAGCGTGAGCGGCACACAAAGCATCGGCGGCCTGCGGTTTGAGGAAGGGCAGGTCACACTGGCGGGCGGGACACTAGCGCTGGCGGCGGATTCGGAGCTATTTGTGGCGGATGGGCTGGTGGCGGCGGTATCCTCGGTATTTTCCGGCATTGCGCGGCTCACGAAAACTGGCGCAGGCACGGTGGTGCTCAGCGGGGAGAGCAGCGGCTACACTGGCGCGCTGGTGCTGCAGGAAGGCACGCTGCGCGCTCTGGGGCCGAACACGCGTGCGCTAGGCGCGGGCACGTTGGTATTGAACGGTGGTGTGCTGCACCTCCAGAACGCAGGGAACCTAAGCTTCAGCCGCAACACTACGGTGAATGCCAGCGCCACAATCATTGCCGACGCCATTACTGCGGGCAGCGTGGACACGACTTTCACGTTTGGCACGCTGAACATCGCCAACGCGGCCACACTCACGGTGAATCGTGGCGCGAACATCACCGGTTCCTCGATCTACGGTCGTGCGACCTTTGGCGCGACGACGCTCGGCGGAAATCTGACGCTGACCCTGGGTGCCACGAGCATTACCACCTTGGGAGCGCTCAGCGAGTCCGGGGCGGGACGAAGCCTGACTCTGAACGCAGCCTCAAACTCCACCTCCATCCTGATCCTCAACGGTGCCTCGACGCTCACAGGTGGGTTCACCATCAACACCGGCCGCGTCTATGCCAGCGTGGCCAACTCGCTGGGGCCGGCAGGATCAACGACGACAGTAAACGCCGGCAATCTGGAGTTGCGGCATGCCAACGCGGCAGCGGGAACCCATTTGATCTACAACAACACGGCCACGCTATCGCTCATCAACAACGGCACGGTGAACTGGAATATCGGCGGCGGCATCACGCACAATGGCGGCACGTTGACGATCACCTCGGGGCGCTCTTCCTCGACGAATTTCGACCTGCGCACCCACACCCTGTCCAGCAATCTCGCCTTGAACGGCAATCTGGTGCTCAACCCAGCACAGGAAACCACACTGGTAGTGGGTGGAATCATCAGCGAGCAGAGCGGCGCACGCACAATGACGAAAAGCGGTGTGGGCATCGCCCGGCTGGACGCCACCGCCTCCTACAGCGGTCTGACGACCCTCAGCAACGGCGTGATGCGGCTCGGTGTGGCCGGGGCGCTGCCCTCAGGTGCCGGGAAGGGAAATCTCACCATGAACCCCGGCACCGGCCTGACCGCCGTGCTGGATTTGAACGGCTTCAACCAGACGCTCAACGGTCTTTCCAGTTCCGGCGTGGGCACGAGCCGCATCGACAACCTCTCCTCCAGCGCAGCAACGTTGACCGTGGGCGCGGCGGATGGCGCGGGAGTGTTTTCGGGCGCTTTGCAAAGCACCGCAGGAGCGATGAATCTGGTGAAAACTGGCATGGGCACGATCAATCTGGCCGGGGTGAACACTCAGAGCGGCACGATCATCGTGGACGCGGGCGTGCTGCAGTTCTCCAAGCTCACCGCCCTCTACAATGGCACCACGGGAAGCTGGACGGCGGCAAACTTGACGATCAACACTGGCGGCACTTTGGCCCTCAGTGTAGGAGGCGCGGGTGAGTTCACCAGCGCGGACGCGGTGCTTCTCGCGGCCTTGGGATCAGCCGGAGGCGGTTTCCAAAGCGGCTCGTTTCTGGGACTCGACACCACGAACGCAGGCGGAACCCTCACATTCAGCTCCCCGCTCGCCAACCCAAACGGCGGCGCGAACGCGCTGGGACTGATGAAGCTGGGTACGGGCACCCTAGTGCTGGAAGGTGCGAGCACCTACACGGGCGGCACGGTGCTGGCCGCTGGAGTGCTCTCGATCAGCTCCGACTCCAATCTAGGGGACGCCACAGGCACGCTGAGCATGAACGGCGGAACCACGGTGCGGGTGACGGGCACGGGCGGCCTGACCATGGGCCGCGCCATCACACTGCCTGGCGCGGCCACGTTTGAGGTGGTGGATGCCGGCAGAACGCTGACGCTGAACTCGAATCTGACGCCCGGCGGCATTTTGACCAAGACAGGAGCGGGGCTGTTGCGGCTCACGGGGGATCTCACCAGTGTCAGCAGCCTGGTGGTGAGCGCGGGCGGGCTGGTGATCGCCGGGGATGTCAACACAGGGACCGGAGTCACCACGCTGGGTTCGGCGGGGGTCATGGGCCGGATGCTGCTGGAGTCTGGATCAAGCCTCACGACTTCCACGCTCGCCGTGGGCGGCTCGGCGACAGACGCCCGCGGCGTGGTGGTGATCCGTGGCGGTCAGGTCACGACCAACTCCCCCAGTACCTCGGGGGGCATCAGCGTGGGAGCACTGGGATATGGCGGTCTGTTTTTGACGGACGGCACGGTGTCCACCCAGCGGGTGGACTCGTCGGACGGCGTCACAGCCGCCTCCCTCTCCGTGGTGCAGGTCAGCGGCGGCACGCTGAACACCTCCAGGTTCATCATGTTCCGCAATGAGCGCTGGGAGTTCACCATCACCGGCGGCCAGGTGGTGCGCAGCGGCGAGCACATCGCCCTCGGCTTCCGCAGCGGCAGCAGCGCCGCCAATGCCACCACCACCGCGCAGGGGACGATGACCGTGGCGGGCGGTCTGGTGAACAACGCGGGACTACTGGTCACCCTGGGCCAAGAAGCCACCAACCGGGCGCTAGGAACCGTGAACCTGAACCTCAATGCCGGCACGCTGGTGACCAACCAGATCCTCCACTACCACGGCGCGGAGGCCGCCACCAAATCGCGCGTGAACTTCAACGGCGGCGTGCTGCGCGCCTCGGCGAATTCCACCGTGTTTTTGGGCACCACCGGCTCCGGCGGCACGGGAACGCTGAACGTGTATGTGAACGACGCTTTTGGCGGCTTTTCCGGCGGCGCGGTCATCGACTCCAACGGCTTCAACGTCACCCTCGCGGCCGGTTTGCAGGCACCGACGGGGAACGGCGTCACCAACATCGCGCTGACCAGTGGTGGCGGCAGCTACTCAGGAGCACCGTATGTCGAGATCAGCGGCGGGGGCGGCAGCGGAGCCACGGCCACGGCCACCGTGGACCTGGACCCGGCCAGCCTCACTTACGGCCAGATTCTGGCCATCACGGTGACGAATCCAGGCATCGGCTATACCTCCCCGCCGACAGTCACCCTGCTCGGCGGGGGCGGCAGCAGCGCGGTGATAGGTGCCGTGACCACGGCGGCGAACACCTCCGGCGGATTGGTGAAAAACGGCGCGGGCATCCTCACCCTGGGCGCGGCCAGCACCTACACCGGCGGCACCACCATCAATGCAGGCAGCTTGGCGCTCGGCGCAGACAATGCGCTGGCCGCCACCGGGGCGGTCACGGTCAGCGGTGGCATTTTCGACCTCAATACCCGCTCCAACACCGTCGGCACGGTCACTCTGCAAAGCGGCAGCATCACCGGCACCACCGGCGTGCTCACTTCAACCAGCGACTTCCAAATGCAAGGCGGCAGTGTCAGCGCCAGCCTGGCGGGAGGCGTTGGCCTTCAGAAAACCACCTCTGGAACGGTGACACTCGCCGGCGTGAACACTTTTTCCGGCGCGGTGAACGTGACCGGGGGAGTGCTTGCTTTCAGCTCAGCGGTCGGCCTCGGCACGGGCAACGCCGTCACCGTGGACGGCAGCACGCTGTCTTACACCGGCAGCGATCCGGCGGACTTCGGCCTTGGACGTGTGCTCACCCTCGGTGCCTCTGGCGCGACTCTGGAAGTCGTGGAGTCCACCGCCAGCCTGACTGTTTCCGGCGGCCTCCAGGCGTCCGGCTCCGGTGCGCTGACCAAGACAGGCGCGGGCGCGGTGGTGCTGTCAGGCACGACCGATCTCAATGGCGGGGCGCTCCAGGTGAGCGCTGGCACGCTGCAAGCCGGATTTGGAACCGACGGCATCAGCGCTCTCACGATTGGTGCCGGAGCCGCGATGGATTTCAGCAACAACGCCGCCCAGGCTCTGGCGGGGCTAGGCGGGCTGACGCTTGGGGACGGAGCAAAGCTGGTGTTTGAGCTGAATGGCAGCTCCAATGACAGTCTGGCCTCACTCCTGGCCGCAACAGCCACCGGCACCATCGTGCTTGAGGTCGCAAGCATCGGCGCGGGCCTTTCCGAGGTGACGTATAACCTCATTTCCGCCGCTAGCGGCCTTTCCGCCGCCAGTTTTGTGCTCGGGAACGGCATTAGCGGCTGGAACTTGAGCCTAGCCACGACCGACTCCCTGATCAGTGTGATCGCCACGGCATTGCAAAGCCGCTACTGGCGGGGCGGGACGGATTTTTCATGGAACACCCTGGCCAACTGGAGCAGCGACGCCGCCGGGCTGAACGTGGCTTCCCAAGTGCCCGGCGTCGCGTCGCATGTGATCTTCAGCACCGGC
>CAXNGR010000201.1:0-6911 GCA_964201265.1 Verrucomicrobiaceae bacterium | reverse complement strand
ATGCTAAAGATCATGCCGGGCTGCCATTTCGGCTGGAAGCCGTTGTGGATGACGCCAGGAAACGGATGACCGTAGGCGTTGTCGATGATCAGGGGGATGCCATGCGCGTCCGCGAGCGCGTGGAGGCTGTCGAATTCGTTTTGCGTGAGGACGTTGCCGGTGGGATTCGTGGGGCACGAAACGCACATGGCGGCGACGTCAGGCGTGATGCGCAGGCGGTCGAAATCGACGTGGTATTTGATCTCATGCGGCGCGGTTTCGACGATGCGCGGCAGGCAAGCGGTGAACTGGCCTTCAGTGAGCGACTGATTGGCGTAGCCGATGTATTCGGGCAGCAGCGGGAAGAGAATGCGGCGCTTGGACGAACCGGTTTGGCCTGCGAGGAGATTGAAGAGCAAGAAGCAGGCGCTTTGACTGCTGGGCATCACGGCGATGTTTTCGCCGGTGACATTCCAACCGCACTCGCGCTGTAGAAACGCGGCGAAGGCTTCACGGAAGAGCGGATTTCCGCCGGGCGGATCGTAATTGAGCAGCGTGCGGTCGATGCTGCCGTCATCGAGCATGGCGCGCATGCGCTCCCGCCAGAGCTGCTGCACCTGAGGAATGGCCGCAGGCTGGCCGCCGCCGAGCATGCGCATGTCAGGGTGTGTGGTGAGCGCGGCTCCGCAGTCATCCATGAGTTCCTGGATGCCGCTGGGCCCGGCAAGGCGCATGCCAATGTCTGAGAAGGTGGTTTGCATCAAGAAGCGACGGAGGTCTGCACCCAGTCGCGAATACTGAAGCTTGGCGCGGCTTTTTCAATCTGCCATCTGCCATCGGCATTGAGCCTGAAGCTACCGACCCAGCGCTGATGCCATTCCTCAGGCGCGATCATACTGAGCTGGCGTTTGCCTTCGACCTCATAGAGATGGTACACCTCGCCGCAAACGGGCTCGAAGCCGAATTGGCTCTCGTAGATGAGCTTGTTCCAGTTGAAGGCGTCGATGACCTCCATGTAGCGCTCCTGAATTTCGACCATCTCCTGCTGCAGCTCACGCTCGACTCGGGAGACGCCACGAGATTTGAAATTGGTGAGATCCTGCGGGATGATTTTGGCGGCGAGACGCGAAACGGGATACGGCAGGTAGTTGCCGCGAGGCTCGGGGGCTTGCAGGGCTGCGTCGATGGGGTCCAAAACAGGGCTGATGTGGGTCATAGGATGTACGGGAGGAACGCAGGATCAAGATGGTGCTTTGATTTGAAAAGCGGCATCACGGGCTTACGATGTGAAATGAAGAACGTCTCACAACTGCTGGCTGCCGCCTTGTTTTCAGCGCTTCTGGCGTCTTGTGCGTCGCGCACGATGGACAGCGTGCCCACCGCGCAGGAGTTGGAAGCTTACGAACGAGTGATCAAATCCCGCATGCAGGGAGAATACGACGAGCTGGCACGCCTGCGTGCGCGAGGCGCGATCAGCCAGGCCGACTACGAGGAGCAAAAGCGCAAGCTGGACTCGGAGCTGGCGGAAAAGGTGAATGACGCGGCCTGGAACAAGCATTACCTGGCGGAATCCGAGCGCAAAGCCGATGGCGTGCCGACGCCGGACGCGCCGGTGGCATTGAATCCTGGCGCAATGGCGGGGGAATCCTTTTACCGGCCTTCCTACCAGAATTACGGGCAGGTCACAGGCATGAGCGGTGTCGGAGGGATGGGCAGCATGCGCGCGGCGAATGAGCAGATCAGCAACGCTCAAACCGTGCGCCAAGATGCGATGTCCGCCGGGGGAACTTTTTTGTCCAAGCCTCCACCGGGCTCGATTTACGATGACGCTGTGCGGTGATCGAAGCTGCTGGGCTTGCCCTCAGCCTTGGTAGCTTGGATCTTTTCGTTCCAACAAATCAAAAAAGCGAAAAGCCCTGTGAGGATGACCCCCACAGGGCTTTTGTTGGCAGGTTGCCCCGCCACATTGACCTCACAAAGAGGCCAACGAGTTACTTCTTGGCAGCTTTCTTGGCAGCTTTCTTAGCAGGAGCCTTTTTGGCGGCTTTCTTAGCAGGAGCCTTTTTGGCGGCTTTCTTGACGGCCTTTTTTGCAGCTTTCTTAGCCATAGTGTTTGTCCTCTGTTTGTTGTTGGTTGCGTTGTTGTTTTGTTTTGCCGCAGACGCGCTTTTGACGGCACCTCCACGGACATTTTTTCCTGCGGCGACCGAAGCGGTCGCGCGCTTTTCTTCGATCGCGGCCTGCGCAGCGGCAAGGCGAGCGACGGGAACTCGGAAAGGACTGCAACTCACATAAGTGAGGCCCACACGGTGGCAGAATTTGACGCTGTCAGGATCACCGCCGTGCTCACCGCAGATGCCGAGCTTGATGTCCGGCTTGGTCTTGCGGCCTTTGGCGATGGCGATCTCGATGAGCTGTCCGACGCCGGTCTGGTCCAGAGTGGCGAAGGGGTTCTTCTTGAAGATCTCGTTCTCGGTGTAGGGCATCAGGAAGCTGCCCATGTCATCACGGCTCATGCCGAGAGCGGTCTGGGTGAGATCGTTGGTACCGAAGCTGAAGAACTGCGCCGTTTCGGCGATCTCATCAGCCGTCAGTGCTCCACGCGGCACTTCAATCATGGTGCCGACGAGATAATCGAGCTTCACTTTTTTCTCGCTCATCACTTCTTTCGCCACCTTATGCACGATTTCGACCTGGAGGTCGAGTTCTTTCTTGAAGCCGACGAGAGGAATCATGACTTCAGGCTTCACCTTGATCTTCTGCTTGGCCACATCCGCAGCAGCTTCGAAGATCGCACGCGCCTGCATCTCCGTGATCTCAGGATACGCGATGCCGAGACGACAGCCGCGATGTCCGAGCATCGGATTGAACTCGTGCAAGGCCTGCACGCGAGCAGTGACTTTTTCAACGGGAACGCCCATCTTCTTGGCAAGTTCTGCCTGGGACTTCTCGTCATGCGGAACGAACTCGTGAAGAGGAGGATCGAGCAGACGAATCGTCGCGGGCAAGCCTTTGAGAGCAGTGAAGATGCCAGTAAAGTCCTCACGTTGATACGGAAGGAGTTTCGCGATCGCGGCTTTGCGGTCAGCGAGGTTGTCCGCGAGGATCATCTCACGAACGGCGTCGATGCGGTCACCTTCAAAGAACATGTGTTCCGTGCGGGTGAGGCCGATGCCCTGCGCACCGAATGCGATGGCGTTCTGCGTCTGCTCAGGAGTGTCTGCGTTCGTGCGGACCTGAAGGCGGGTGGCCTTGGAGCACCAGCTCATGAGCTGGTTGAAGCTCTTGAACTTCTCCGTGCTCTGAGCTGCCTTGTCTCCGCTGATCATGCCGGTGATGATCTCGGAAGGAGCGGTCTTGAGCTGGCCACCGTAAACGATGCCGCTGGTGCCGTCGATGGAGAGGTAGTCGCCTTCATTGAAGGTCTGACCGGCAACGGTAACCGTCTTCTTGTCGTAGTTGATGTCGAGAGCAGCAGCACCGCAGATGCAGACCTTACCCATCTGACGGGCAACAAGGGCCGCGTGGGAGGAAACACCACCGCGCGCGGTGAGGATGCCTTCTGCGGCGATCATGCCACGAAGATCTTCAGGGCTGGTCTCATTGCGGACGAGCAGAACCTTCTCACCTTTTTGCTCGGCGATGACGGCACGGTCGGCGTTGAGGTAGATCTTGCCAGAAGCGGCACCAGGACCGGCTGGAAGACCCGAAGCAATGGCCTTGGCCTTCTTCACGTCGGCAAGGTCGAAGATCGGAGCGAGAAGCTGCTCGAGCTGGTCGGCAGGATTGCGCAGCACGGCGGTCTCCCAGTCGATGAGCTTTTCCTTCACCATGTCGATGGAGAACTTCAGAGCGGCGGCTGCCGTGCGCTTGCCGTTGCGGGTCTGCAGCATGAAGAGCTTGCCTTCCTGCACAGTGAACTCGATGTCCTGCACGTCCTTGAAGTGCTTCTCAAGCGTCTGACGAACTTTCATCAGCTCGGCATACGACTTCGGCATTTCCTTCTGCAACTGGGCCACTGGCTCAGGAGTGCGCACGCCAGCGACGACGTCTTCTCCTTGGGCGTTGATGAGGAACTCACCGTAGAACTCGTTGACGCCGTTGGCAGGGTTGCGAGTGAAGGCCACGCCGGAACCAGAAGTGTTACCGGTATTGCCGAAGACCATTGCCTGCACGTTCACAGCGGTGCCCCACTCGGCTGGGATGCCATATTTGCGGCGGTAAACGATCGCGCGGTCGTTCATCCATGAACCAAACACAGCGCCAGCAGCGCCACGAAGCTGATCCCACGGATCACTTGGGAAATTTTTACCGCTGCGCTCTTTGACGAGCTGCTTGAAGCGTTTCACGAGCTCCTGCTGGTCTTCGGCAGTGAGATCGCTGTCGAGGATGTCCTTGTGGTACTTCTCGTGCTTGAACTCCTCAATGATGGTCTCGAAGGGCTCATGATCTTCACCTTCGCGCTTCTGCACGCCCATGACGACGTCACCATACATTTGAACGAAACGGCGGTAGCAGTCCCAAGCGAAGCGTTCGTTGTTCGTCGCCGTCACGAGTGAAAGAACGGTCTGGTCATTGAGGCCAAGGTTCAGAATCGTGTCCATCATGCCGGGCATGGAGTCACGCGCGCCAGAGCGCACAGCGACGAGAAGCGGGAAGCCTTTGGCATCACCGAACTTGTAGCCCATGATCTTTTCCATGCTCTTGACCGCTGCTTCCATCTGCGCCTGAAGCGCGACAGGATAGGTCTTCTTGTTCTGGTAGAAATAGGTGCAGACCTCGGTGCTGATGGTGAACCCGGGAGGCACTGGAAGGCCGATGCGGCTCATCTCCGCGAGGTTGGCACCCTTGCCGCCCAACAGTGCTTTCATGGAGCCGTCTCCGTCTGCTTTCCCTGCTCCGAAGGAATAGACATATTTCTTTTTATCTGCGCCGCTCTTGGTTGCTTGCTTTGCCATAGATTTTGCCGGTTGCTTGATTCGAACCGTGGTTGTGTGTGTGTTCAGTGAAGGATGGGGAGCGGATTTATAGCGTTCGATTATATGATGCAAGCATTTGTTGACAATCAAAAGTTCGGAACACAACCGCATGGCAAACAAAGCGTGTGATGCGATCTCCGAAAAGCTCACGCTTCAATGGCGAACAATGATGAAGATCACCTGCCCTGATGAGAGGTATTGACGTGAGGATTTAAAACCGATTAAATTCACACGCGTCGAATCTCACACGGAAGCGCAAGAATATCCATCCCCCAAAGAAGACCATGAAAACCAACCGCCCCATCAATTCATCCACCCGCCAGGGCTTCACGCTCATCGAGCTGCTGGTCGTCATCGTCATCATCGGAATTCTCGCAAGCCTAGTGATGTCACAGGCCACCAAGATGATGGAAGATGCGCGCAGACTTCAGGTGCAAACCGTCATCAAGGATCTGCGCATCGCGATTGACAGCTATCAAGTCGATTACAACCGTTATCCGGTCGATTCCAGCATGCTGAGCGGTTCCGATGGTGAAGACGCCCCAGAATTTGAAACGGATGAAAACACCGGCCTCGTCAGCGCCTTGATGAGCACAGGTGGTGCCGCTGGTGGTGCCACTGGCGGAGCCGTCAATCTCAACCCCAGAGACATCAAGTATATCGACCTTCCTTTGGCCAAAAACGGGATGTTCGGACTCGTGGGTGCGGCCCCGCCTTACAAACTCGTGGATCTCTGGGGGCAGACCTACCGCGTGTTGCTCGATACCAACGGCGACAAGCAAGTCTTGAATCCCGACCTGAACAATTCCGATCCTAAAATCGCGCAAAACCCCAACGGCCCCCCACCCGAAAAACTCCCCACCGAAGTAGCCATCTACAGCATCGGTCAGGACAAAATGCCAAGCACCAAGGATGACATCGTCTCGTGGCGTCAGAAGTAAGGCAGCAAAAACTCAGTGATCCAAAAAACGCGACATGTTTAATGTCGCGTTTTTTTTGTGACTTCGCTCAGGTGTATTTCGCCAGCAGCTCGCCCGCATTCTCCGGAGCGACCTTCTCGTAAAAGTCGTCCTCCACCATGCAGACAGGACCGAACCCGCAACTCGCCAAACACTCGGCGAATTCGATGCTGTATTTACCGTCCTGACTCACCGCGATGGGATGATGATGGTCCGTGTGCGAGCGGTCGATGCCAGCTTTTTGGCAAAGAGACTCCATCAGCTCATAGCTACCGGCCATGGCGCAGGAGAGCGTGCGGCAGACGCGGATGTGGAACTTGCCGGGAGCAGTCTGGCGGAAGCCAGGGTAAAAAGTCACTACCTCAAGCACTTGAATCGGCTCCAGACCGAGCTTTGCGGCCATCCAGGCCACAGCTTCCTCACTGATGAAACGAAAATGATGCTGCACGAGATGCAGCAGCGGCAGCACCGCACTGCGCTTCGACACGGGATAGTGCGAGATCGCCTCATCCATGCGTTTTTCCAACTCGGCTGGAACTTCAAAGGCCATGCGTGCGTGTTCGGGGAGAAATTTGGTTGGAAATCAGCGGTCACACTCGCCCATCACGAAATCCAGGCTGCCGAGCACGGCAGGGATGTCGCTGAGCATGTGTCCAGGGATCAGTTTGGAAATGATGCTGAGGTTCAGGAAGGAGGGGCTGCGAATTTTCAGACGATGGGGCACACCGCCGCCAGTGCTGTTGATGTAAAAGCCCAACTCCCCCTTCGGATTCTCAGCAGAGAAATAAACCTCTCCCGCAGGCGCGTCGATGCCCTGGGTGGAAATGATGAAATGGTGGATCAGTTCCTCCATCTTCATCAGAACTTTTTCTTTTTTGGGCAGCAAGCCTTTGGCGTCTGCCACATTGATCGGCCCTCCGGGCAGGTTTGTTAACACCTGGCGCAGGATGCGCACGCTTTGACGCATCTCCTCCATACGCACGAGGTAGCGGTC
>CAXNGR010000200.1:0-6924 GCA_964201265.1 Verrucomicrobiaceae bacterium | reverse complement strand
GCAAAGACGGCAAAGGCGCGAAAATCGATCCCTCCGGCCTCACCCCCGAAGGCGTGACCTTCACCGACCTCGCCACCTGGCAGCAAATCTACACGCAACAGCCTCATCAACTCGCCCGCGGCTTCGCCACCCACTTCCTCACCTACGCCACCGGCGCTCCACCTCGATTCAGTGATGAAGCCGCACTCGATGACATCGCCAAGAAGACCACCAACATCCGTTCCATCATCCGCGAGGTGGTTTTGAGCGACATTTTCCGAATCAAATAACGTTTCACCGCATCATGAGCACCATTACCTTTCAGAAACACCTCTCCCGTCGTGCCATGCTGCGTGGCGCTGGCATCACGCTCGGCCTTCCGTTGCTGGAGGCGATGACTCCGGCTTTTGCGGCGGTGAAGGAGACGAAACAGGCCAAGCGCTTCGTCGGGATGAGTTTGGCGCTGGGGCTGCACAATCCGAATTTGGTGCCGGAAGGCTCGGGTCGCGGCTACAAGCCTTCACGTTATCTCGCGGGCATTCAGGACCTGCGGGAGGATTTCACGGTGGTGTCGGGTTCGTCGCATCCGGGGGTCACGGGTGGTCACACGGCGGAGGGGAGCATCTTTTCGGCTTGTCCGAATGCGCGGGGCTCGACGACGCGGAACACGATCTCGCTCGATCAGCTCATGGCGAAGCATCTGGGACATGAGACGCGGTTTCCATCGCTCGTTTTGAATACGAACTCGCAGACGAGCCCGAGCTACACGGAGAACGGCTCGATGATTCCGGCTGAAAACAGCGCGATGAAGCTCTTCACGCGGCTTTTTGTGAATGACACGCCCGCCGAGCAGGAACGGCAGGCGGAACTGATCCGCAGCGGACGCAGCGTGATGGATGTGGTCGGTGCAGAGGCAAAATCGCTCCAGCGCGAGCTTGGCTCTGGGGATCGCGACAAGCTGGATGCGTGGTTCACCAGCGTGCGCGAGCTGGAGCAGCGTCTCGCCGCGAACGAGTCCTGGACGCAAAAACCGAAGCCGAAGGTGAGCCTTGCCCCGCCTCGTCAGATCCCACGCGATAACGAGGTGGCCGTCGAGCGCATCTATCTCGACATCGTCCACATGGCTCTGGCCACGGACAGCACACGCTTCATCACGCTGCACGTCACCGGCAACAACGTGCAGGGCATCGAGGGCGTGGATGAAAGCTACCACAACCTCAGTCACCACGGCATGGACGAGGAAAAGCTGGCGCAGCTCGCCCTCGTCGAGCAGGGCGTGATCCACGAATGGGCCTCCTTCCTGCGCAAACTGAAGACCGACAAGCTCCTCGACGACACGATGGTGCTCCTGACGTCGAACCTCGGCAACGCCTCCGCCCACGACAACAAGAACATGCCCGTCCTCTTCGCCGGCGGCGGCTTCAAACACGGCCAGCACCTCGCCTTCGACCAGAAGGACAATTACCCGCTGCCGAATCTGTATTTGAGTGCTCTGCAACGTCTTGGATTGGAAGAAGAGCGATTCGCCACGGGGGAAAAGACGATGAGCGGGCTGGAGGTGGCTTGAAGCGTGATCGAAGGAACTTGCCGTTCCCAGTCAGAAGACCATGAACTCAAGCGTTGCCTGTGCCTATGAAGTTCCTCTCTTTGCTCTTCCTTGCCCTGTGCGGCTGCCTTCAGGCGGCTGATGTCGAATCACTCAAAAAGCTCGGCGCGAAGGTCACGGAGAGCGGCGGAATCGTCACGCAGGTGAATGTGAAGTGTGATGCTTTCACCGAGGCGGACTTCCGCATGCTGGGGAGCTTCACGACGATCAAGGATCTCACCATCAGCGGCAAAACAATCACGGATGGCACGCTGGTGCTGCTCACTGGCCTCACGGACCTGGAGCGGCTGAGCAGCGACGGCATCCAGCTCACGGACGCGGGTTACAAGCACTTCGCGGCGTTTCAGAAGCTCAAGTCGTTGTCTTTTTTCCATCCTGCGTTTCGTTCGGAGCAATTCACCGGCAGCGGGCTGGTTCATTTGAAGGCGTTGCTGAAGCTGGAGAAGCTCACGTTTGCCGGTTCGACGGCGGGCGATACCGCGCTGGAGGCCATCGGTCAGCTCTCGCAGCTCAAGGAGTTCCGCACCTGGCACACGGCGCAGACACAGGCGGGGAACGCGCACTTGGTGAAGCTGACAAACCTCACCGGCCTGCGCATCGGCCAGCGGCTGCCGAGCTGGGGCAAGGACTCGCCGATCAGCTTTGATGAATCGACGATGGAGACACTGGCGCGGATCAAGACGCTGGAATCTCTCGAACTCACCGAGGCGCGGCTCTCCGCGAAGATCATCCCGCATCTGAAAGCGCTGCCGAAGCTGACCAAGATCAAGATCGAGACCGTGGACATCTCCGCCGCCGATGTGGAGGCGATCAAGGCGGCGCTGCCGGGCTGCAAAGTGGAGCACAAACCCATGAGCGAGTCCGAGAAAGAAGCGCTGCTGGTGAAGAAGCTCCGCCTTTGACCATGAAAGCCTTTTTTCTCACTTTGGTGCTTGTTGCCGGTGCTCATGCGGAAACCCAGA
Source organism: Verrucomicrobiaceae bacterium (assembly GCA_964201265.1). Classification (GTDB taxonomy): domain Bacteria; phylum Verrucomicrobiota; class Verrucomicrobiia; order Verrucomicrobiales; family Verrucomicrobiaceae; genus Prosthecobacter. Next base: position 4,377 of record CAXNGR010000200.1, on the reverse strand, counting down.
CGGACATCGAGTATGCCAGGGTCGGGGAGCTGGTTTTGAAACTCGATCTGCATCGTCCGCAAGTGGCGAACCCGTCTCTGATTGTTTATGTGCATGGCGGTGCGTGGCGGGCAGGCTCGAAATCGGATGTGCCGATTGCCGCGTTGCTGGATCATGGGTTTGCCATTGCCAGTGTGGACTACCGGCTCTCGACGCAGGCGGTGTTTCCGGCGCAAATTCACGACATCAAGGCGGCGATTCGGTTCCTGCGGGCCAAAGCGGCCGAGTTCCGGCTCAACACGGAAAAAATCACCATCATTGGCTCATCGGCGGGCGGGCATCTCGCGGCGTTGGTGGGTGTGACGAACGGCCACAAGGTGCTGGAGGGCCGAATCGGCGATCATCTCGAACAAAGCAGCCGGGTAGATGCCATCGTGAGTTTTTACGGAGCGTCGAATTTGCAGTCGATCCTCGCTCAAAGCACGGAATTCGGCCTCACGGTGCGAATTCCCGCGCTGAAACTGCTGTTGGGAGACGTGCCGGAGAAAAAGCCCGAATTGGCGAAACTGGCGAGTCCCGTGGCACATTTAGACAAAAGCGATCCTCCGCTTCTGCTGCTTCACGGCGATGCTGATCCCCAGATGCCACATGAGCAGTCGAGGGAATTCGCCAGCGTTTACGAGGCGCTGAAGTTGCGGGTAAAGTTCGTCACCTTGCCGGGCAGCAGGCACGGTGGGGAGGAATTTTATGATGATGACCGCAGCAGTCTGGTGGCTGGCTTTCTCAACGAGGCATTGAGGTAAAATCGGCGCTTTTTAAGCCCTGGAAACCACCCAGCGCGGCACACAGCCCTCGTGGGCTTGAGTCACGGTGGCGGCGAAGTCCGCCAGGTAGCCGAAGGGGTGAGTGACAGGCAGAATCGTGAGCGGGCGGGCATCGAGATCGGCTTTGACCTCAATGGTGCCGGCGAGGAGGTCGAACTCGATCTCATCCCCATCCTGCACGCGGGCGATGGGACCGCCGACGGCGGCCTCGGGGCTGCAATGAACGCCGACCGCGCCGCCGGAGACGCCGGAGACCCGAGTGTCGGAGAGCAGAGCGACTTTGCCGTAAAGCTCCGGCACGGCGAGTGCGGCGCTGGCGACGTGCATTTCCGGCATGCCGAGGCCCACGGGACCGCAGCCACGGATGACGACGATGTGACCGGGTTTGATTCTGCCTGCGGCGGCGGCATCGGAGACGCCTTTCGAGTCGTTGAAGCAGATGGCGGTGCCTTCAAAGCGAGGTTCGTCGAGTGAGGAAACTTTGAAGACCATGCCGTGTGGGGCGATGTTGCCGAAGCAGATCTGGATGTCGGCGTATTCTTTGAACGGAGCGTCGAGCGGGGCGATGAGGTCGTTTGGGAAGGGGACGGGCGCTGCGTTTGCAAGGTTTTCAGCCAAGGTTTGCCCTGTCACGGTGATGCACGAGCCGTCGAGCAGCCCGGTGGCGAATAGGTGCTTCAGGAGCATGGTGGTGCCGCCGAGGCGGTGCAGATCGTTCATGGTGCCGCGTCCGCGTGGGGCGAAATTGCAGAGGACAGGCGTTTTGCGGCAGATGGCCTGTACATCTCGCAGCGTGAAGTCCACGCCGGCCTCGCGGGCGACGGCGAGGATGTGCAGAACGCCGTTGGTGGAGCCACCGACGGCCGCGATGGCGGTCATGGCGTTGGTGAGAGACGCCTTGGTGATGATGTCGCGCGGACGGATGTTTTTTTCGAGGAGATTGCGCACGGCGTGGCCGACACGGAGGCATTCGCTGCGTTTTCCGGCCTCAATGGCAGGCATGGAGGAGGTATCGGGAAGGCTGAGGCCCATCGCTTCGAGCGCGATGCCCCAGGTATTGAAGGAGGCGGCGATGCCGCAGCCACCCGCGCCAGGGCAGGCCGTGCGGATGATCTGTTCCGACTCCTCGTAGCTCATGGTGCCCTGTTTTTCCTTCGCGGCGGCGTCGTACACGTCAAGAATGCTCGTGGAATGGCCTTTGTGGCAGCCGGGCATGATGCTGCCGCCGTTGACGATGAGGCCGGGGTAATTCGTGCGAGCCAGTGCCATGGCGAAGGCGGGGCCGTTTTTGTCGCAATGATGCAGGCCGATGATGGCGTCGTAGCAGTGGGAGGTGCAGATCATCTCTGCGCCGTTGGCCATGAGGTTGCGGGAGCAGAGCGAGGCCGCGCCGCCGATGTTGCCCTGCGTGATGTTGTCGCTCACTGGAGAGACGCCGAAGGGGAAGCCGATGAGACCGGCGTCAGCACAGCCTTGGGCGATGAGCTTGGCGAGCTCGTGGGCGTGGACGTTGCAGATATTGCCATCTAGCAACGGTGTGCCGATGCCGATCTGCGCCTTGTCGAAGTCTTCCGGTTTGAAACCGAGGCCCCAGAAGAAGGCGTTGACGCCACGCTGCCAGCCGTGGGTGAGGTTGCGGGAGTTCCAGTTGAGCGAGGGTTGGTCTGCCATGAGGTGAAGACAGTAGCGCGAATCTCCATCACGCGCAAAAAAATGCCCCCGGTCAGCGAGCTGACCGGGGGCTTCCAATTTGGAGAATCGGATGTAGGCAGAAGCCTAAACAATTAGAAGGTCACGGCAAGGCTCGCACCCCAGAAGATTTCGTTACGCTGTGGATTGATACCAGCACGCAGCGACTGGGAACTGTTCAGAGCGACATACGGTGTCAGGGTAGCTGTCTTGGTCAGCTGGATAGGAGTCGCGATGCTGAACAGCATGTGGGTGAGCCCAGAGGTAGGGAAGTTCGTATTACCGGGGTTGTTGATGTTAACCATAACAGCCGAGCGGTTGCCCGTGTAGTAGTCAATGCCATAACCAAGCTGGAAGGCAGGAACAATGCTCAGCCAATCCGTGACGGCGATGGAGTAATCAGCGCTGAACTGAGCGTAAGATCCACCGATGGTGAAGTCATAGTAGTAGCCCAGACCAAGGTTCAGGCCAGCGATAGACTTGGCCACCGTGAAACCAATTTCATGATTGCCCTTGATACCGAACTCGGGATCACCTGCAGCAGAGGCAACACCAGGAGCAAAACCGTTCGCCCCAGCGTAGGTATCTGGATAGAAGTAATACTGATAAACCACACCAAACGTGGCGAAACCAGCGTCGTAGGCAAGCGATGTGTACACATCGATTTCAGAGTAATCGAAACCGTTGATGTTCTTGGTGTTGTTGGCAACAAGATTGACCGGCGTCTCAACAGAGGAGATGTAACCGGCGCCCAGACCCCAGGTCAGGCTGCCTACGCCGTCCTCGCCAGCTCCGCTGATAAGCGGAACGGAAAGGTCTAGGAAGGTGGAGACGATGTTGTCAGCGAACCACAGACCGCGGAAGTAATAGCGGCTGTCATAGCCCGCTCTCAGCTTGGCTCCGACGGAGTCAAAAAGAGCGGAGGGTTCAGGTTCCACGGGAACCGGGGCTTTGGCGGGTGCCGTGCCGGCCGATGCGTTCAGCGCTGCACAGGCAGCAAGAACAGTCACCGACTTGGCAACGAATGATGTCATTCTATTGGTTTTCATGTATTGGTCGAGTTTGGTTTGTTGGTGTTGAGGCGCTGTTTTTCCGGTGAGGAAAGCCAGCAAGCAGCCAGAGAAAGAGCAGGGGGCGTGCCATGTTGTGGTGGTTATTTGGCTTTCGCGAGCCCTCCGCTTTGTTTTGAGCGTTGGAGGTCGGCTCTTCCTCTTCCCAAAGATCTTAGGCTCAACTCGCCACTCGTCCAATACGCCAAGAAACTGATTGCAGGGTTGGGTGTGCATGATTCCTGGAAATGGGTATAAAAAAACCTCCCGGCATTGCTGCCGGGAGGTTAACCAAGAAGATTGAAAATCGTTCAGAGAACGATTAGAAGCGGACGCTGAGGGTCACGCCACCGAAGAGCACGCTCTTGTATGGGGTGTCAGGAGCACCTGCGGCACGAGCTGCGCCACCAAGGTTTGCAGTGGCACCCAGAGGGAGGTTGCCAGCGATGTAGGGGGTCAGTGTGGCGCGGCTGTTAAGCTTGATTGGAAGCTGAATGCCAGTGGTGATGGCGGTCCAGCCGGTGATGTTGTTCAAACCACCCCAGGCGCCACCTGCGACACCGCCGTTGCGGGCGAACTGCCAGTTCAGATTGTGACCGTAGCCAACGTTGGCGAAGGGAACAAGGCTGATGGAGTCGGTGATGGCGATCGTGGTGCTAGCGTTGACGTCGAAATACCAGGAATCGTTCACATGGTCGTAATTCGCGCTGGAGGCGAGGTCGATCGGACCGAGAGATGTGGCGAGTCCAAGGTTGATTTCCCCACCATCGTTCATCGGAGCATTGCGGTTAAGGCTGCCCATGTTGCGGTAGTAGGTGTAGCCCAGGCTCACAGTG
>CAXNGR010000199.1:0-6956 GCA_964201265.1 Verrucomicrobiaceae bacterium | reverse complement strand
TTTTTGGCGACCGCTTGAGCTTCGACGGCTTTTTTGGCGTCGGCGTCGGCGGCGGTGAGTTCTTCGACTCCACGACGCATTTTCATCTTGGCGGGGCCTTGGAGGATGATGCCATAGTCGCCGGGGGCGAGCTTGAGGGTCTTCACATCGAGCGTGAATTTGCCGTCGTTCGCTTTGGCGGCGATGTCGGCCTCGGGGGCTTTGGTGATGTCCGCGATGAGACCGAGAACTTTGAGCTTCAAGGCGTCGGTGAACTCGGCGTGGCGGGTGACTTTGAGGGCGATGTCGAGTTTGGCGTCGGCAGCGACTTCGAGGATGTCGGTTTTCTCGGTCTGGATGAAGGCGGGCGCGGTTTGCGTGCTCACACCGAGGGCGGGAGCGCCGGAGATGCGGTAGAGCGGGCTTTCCTTGGTCATGTCAGTCACGTTGTAGCTGACGAACTGGCTCTTGGAGATGCCGCTGAGCACGCTGGCGCCTGCGGGAGCATCGGCGGCGGCTTGAAACGCGATGTAGCCGAGTGACTGGCCTTTGCCGATGAAGCCGCCGAGGCAGGTGACGCCTGCGGGAAGGTTTTCCGCCTTCAACTCAATCGGCTCGCTCAAGGCGTTGCGGTTCGGCGCGACGACTTCGAGCGCGGCGATGCCGTTGCGAGGGACGTTGGAGCTGCCGGACTCGGCGGTCTTGGTTTTGGCTCCGGGCAGGATGGGATTGATGGCGATGAGCGCCGGAGGTTTTGGAGCTTCCTTGAGGATGCGCAGTTCAAACGGATGCGTGGAGCCAAAGGCGTCGTTCAGCGTGAGGCGGAAGGTGCCGTCGGCCTTGGCCTGGTAGGCGTAGGAGGGATCGCGGTTGAGCACAGCGAGACTCGGCGCGGGTGTGATGGCGGGCGCGTCGGCGGCCTCGGCCTGTGCGGTGAGCGTACCATCTCCCTTGAGGTTCTCGATGACAAGATGCGGATCGGTGGAATGGCCGAGCTGATGCGAATGCACTTCGATGATGAATTTGTCGCCGGTTTTGAAGGCGAGATCAAAGCTATGAGCGGCACCGAGAGGCAGGAAGGCGTCTTGAATGGTCTGGCCGATCTGAACGGGACGCACGGGGCCTGCTTTGCTGGCGAGACGGGCCGGAGGCGGCGTGGTGCTGAGCGTGACGCGGTAGCTATAGTCGTCGCCGGGGCGGAACATGAGCTCGTTCAAGCGGAGGCGATAGGTTGCGTCGGCCTTCGCGGTGAAGGTGAGCACTCCATCGCGCATGCGGGCGAGTTCGCGGCCGGTGGGAGCACTGACGGCGGCGAGAAGCTCGGTGCGCGTCCCGAAGCGGCGACCGCTGAAGGTGGCAGTGATCGTCTGGCCGTTTTTCGCGTCGAAGGTGAACCAGTGTGGCGCGGCGGACTTGAAGACGCCCTGGATGACGGAATTCACCGCGACCTTGTGCGCTTTGTCGGCCTTCGTGTTCGTGCCGGGTGACTCGACGGTGTCGAGCGTGCTGATTTCAAACACACGCGGATTGGAAACGCCGTAGCGACCGACGAAGCGGAGATCGTATAGCGCGGGCTTCAGATCGGCAGGCAACGCGAGACTGACGATGTTTGGCTTGGAGCTTTTGACGGGAATTGAGCGCTCATTCAACAGAATGGCGATGGGCGCATCGAGATCGGTGCCGCGAAGCGTGAGTTCGACGGTCGTGCTGGCCTTGGAGCCGAGTGGAGCGATGCCGGTGAGCGCGGGCGTGGGGAACGTGGCCTGCGAAAAGGCAGAAGCCGTGAATGAGGCCAAGATGACAAATTGGAACAACGATCGGTGCATAGTGGGGGCAGGATGATACTAAGTCAGATAATTGACCTTCCGTTCCGACGGATGGGCGATGAAAACAATCGCGGTCGTTTTGACTCCAGATTCGCGATTGCCCGTTGTCCGAAGACACAAATGGTTTCCTCCCAAGGATGTCCAAACCAGCCATCGTTCATGTCTTCGGAGAGAAAGATGCAGTAATCGCCATTCGGGAATGTGGGAATGGCCCAACCGCCATCAAACAACAAAGGCTTGAAGTAATAGCACTCGTGCTGCCAGTCTAAGGCGATGATTCGTCCGTTCGAGCCAACGAGAGAAGAAAACACACGAAGCGCCGCATCATCCAGATCGTGAGTCAGTTGTTCGGCATCAACCGGAGAAGCAAAAGCGGCTGAAATGGAAAACGTTAATGAATGCGTTGGCTCGTTGATGGCTGGAAATGCTGACACACTCGGACGGAAGTCATAGCGCGAGTAAAAGCGCTCCCAGATGGCGTCTTCCTCCTGACTTGGAATGCTGGCCCAGGAGGTCATATTCTCAATGATTGAAGAGGAATTCCTTCGTATTCAGCAGCGCCCACAAGATGTCCTCATAGGCCTCTTTTTTGCCTTTGAGGGCTTCGTCGCCAGTTTTGCCCGCAGTTTTCTTGTTGAGGTGGGCGTGAGCAAATTTCACTTCATCAGCGTTGGGTTCACGGCTAAGGGCGATGTGGTAGAGATCCGTGATCTTGTCGTCGTCGGGCCGGGCGTCCTTGGTGAGCATGTCGGCGCGTCCATTGCCGCGTGAGAGCTGGGTCTGGATGTCGGCGGCGTTCAGGAGATGCAGGCTCTGCGCGAGGCTGGCTTCCTGCGTGCGCTCGCATTCGCAGGCGCTCGATGAATCCGGGCGACCGAAGACGCTGAGGAAGTAGGTGCTTTGGTTGTAGCTGTTGTCCGGCAGCGCGACGGCGCGTGTGCCGGGTGCTTGACCGGCGAAGTTGCTTTCGACATCGAGCAGCGTGTTCACGGCATCGTAGAGAACTTCGGCATTGAGGCGCTTTGGATAGTAGCGGCTAAAATTCTGGCGGTCCTTGGCGTTGTGCGTGTTCGGCACGGCGCTGAGTTGATACGTTGTGCTCGTGACGATGGTGCGGATGAGCTTCTTCATGTCGTAGCCGCTTTTCACGAAGTCGGCGGCGAGAGCGCTAAGCAGCTCGGGATTCACGGGCGGGTTCGTCTCGCGCATGTCGTCCTCGGGTTCGACGAGACCGCGATTGAAGAAGTGCTTCCAGTAACGGTTCACGAGCGTGTGGGCGAAGAAGGGATTGTCCTTCGCGCTCATCCATTCGGCGAGGGCGTGACGCGGATCTTGCTCAGGCTTCAGCTTCAAAGCGCTGCCGCCGAGGCTGGTGGGCATGACGTTCTCCTTCGTGCGGATGTTCTGCGTCTGCGCGATGCCGCGTTTGTGGAAGATGGTCTCCTCACCGATGAAGGTGGACGGCTTGCGACTCACGTTGCTGAAGAAGGCGGCGAAGCCGTAGTAGTCCTGCTGACTCCACTTCTCAAAGGGATGATGATGGCACTGGGCGCACTGCATGCGCGTGCCGAGGAAGAGCTGCGCGACGTCTTCCATCTGCTGCTTCTGCTCCTTGACCTGACGATACCAGGCGACGGGCGGGTTCTGTTCGAGATCGCCTGCGGCGGCGACGACTTCGCGCACGAATTGGTCGTAGGGCTTGTTGTCCGCGATGCTGTCGCGAATCCACGAGTAGAAGAGGTAACTGCCACGCGCGAAGGTGGGCTGCGTGCGCTGGTTGCGCAACAGGGCGCTCCATTTGTTGGCGAAGTATTCGGCGTATTCCGGGCTGTCGAGCAAGCGGTCGGTCAGCGCAGCACGCTTGTTGGCATCTTTGGAGGCCATGAAGTCCTTCATCTCGGTGGCGGTGGGTAAGCGGCCGGTGAGATCGAGCGTGAGGCGGCGGACGAAGGTGCCGTCATCGGCCAAATCGGACGGCGGCATGCCGATGGTCTTCAATTTCGCGAAGACGAGATCGTCCACGAAGTTGCTGACTGCGGGAAGTTTATCGACAGGAGCGCCCAGCGGCACCGTCGCGCGGAAGGTCGAGACTTTGCCCTGATAGCGCACCATCACGGCGACATCGCCCGGCAGGTCAAATAGCTGCACGCGGCCGGTTTCGGTCGTTTCAGCCATCGCTTTCTCGTTCGCCTCATAGAGAGCGCGTTTGGTGACATCGCGTGTGCTGCCATCGGTGTAATGAGCGGTCACTTTGAGCTGCTGCGCACCTTTGAGCGGCATGGTGAGCTTCGAGGGCTCGACGCTGATGCTGGCCATCTTCGGATCGGTGTCCTTGCCATAGGGCATGCCTTCGCGAATCCAGCGCGTGATGTCGGCGTAGTCCTCGGAGTTCGGATCGAGCTTCTTGCCGCCGCCATGGGGCAACTGAGCGGTGCCTTTCGTCAAAAGCAGGCTCTGTTCTGGCGATCCCGGAAACACACGACGCCCACGCGCCTCCTTCACGATGTGCTCATAGTCCTCCTGCGGCTCAAAGCCGAGCAGCGAGAGCTTGAAGCCATTCTGTCCGCCCGACTTGCCATGGCAGCCGCCGGAGTTGCAACTGCCCTTCGTGAGGATGGGAACGATGTCGTTCGCAAAGTTCAGCGGACGCGGTGCATCGGCGGCAAAAGCCGAGGAAGACGCGAGGGCGGCGAGGAGGGTGAGGCGTGGCAGGTTCATGACGGCGAGAACCTACGGGCTGAGAACGGGAATCTTGTCGGGGGAAGTCGCTTCGCTGATTTGAACCGCCTTGATCAAGGGGCCGTAATCTCCAACTGCTTGCAGATGGCACGCGCGGTGTTGTCTTTCACTTCGCGATGCCTGGGAACGCTGGTGATTTTGCGTTTGGCAGGATTCCACCAGATCGAGTGGCTGCCGCCCTCGCGATACAACTCACAGCCGTGTCGGCGGAGATGCCGCTCCAGATCGGCGAGCTTCATGCCGCGAGAACGAGAGCGCGTTTGACGCTTTGCTGGCTGCGAGTCTGGTCCGAAAGCTCGCGCTGGCATTCCAGGACGAGCTTGAGAGCATCCATCAGATTGGTCTCAGCCTCTTCGAGTGTTTCGCCTTCCGAGATGGCGGCTGGGATTTCTTCCACCCAGCAGGTGTAGCCGCCTTCAGCGGCGGGTTCGTAAACAGCGGTGAGCTTCATGGCGCAAACTAACTGACGACGCGCGATTGGCAAAGGCATCCTCAAACCAGCTCCGCCATCGGCAGATTGCCATCCACGAGATACTGCGGCCTACCGGTCAGATCGGTGAGCGTGGCTTTCGTCACATCAATGCCCATTTGCTTATACAAAGTGGCAAAGACTTCGCCGAAGGCGACGGGGCGGTCGGTGGGTTCGCCGGCGTGTTTGTCGGTTGCGCCGATGACTTGTCCGTGGCGCATGCCGCCGCAGGCGAGCAACGCGGAGGCGACACGAGGCCAGTGATCGCGACCGCCTTTGTCGTTGATCTTCGGTGTGCGGCCAAATTCGCCCCAAACGACGACTGAAACATCTTTGTCGAGACCGCGCTCGTGCAGATCGGTGATGAGGGCGGTGAGGCCGGCATCGAGCAGCGGCAGATCCTCGCGAAGCTGCCCGAAGTTGTTCGAATGATAGTCCCAGCGGCTGAAGGCGAGCGTCACGACACGAGCACCGGCTTCCACGAGGCGGCGGGCCATCAGGAAGTGGCTGGTGAGGCGAGGACCGCCGTCGTCGCGGTTGCGGTTCTCGCCTTTGCCGTAGCGCTCGACGATGCGCGGGTCTTCGCGGTTCAAATCGAGCGCGTGGAGCAGTTTCGGACTCGTCAGCACATTGAGCGCCTGCTCATTGAAGACATCCACACCGCCCATGAGACCGGTGGCGTCGAGATCGCGGCGCAGATTGTCAAAACTGCTCAGCAGCGTCTTGCGATCACCGAGACGATCAAGCGTGATGCCATTCAAAGACATGTCCTCCGTGCCACCGCCGCGATTCGGCTGAAAAGGCGCGTGCGCGACACCGAGATAGCCCGGCTCGCCTGTGCGCGCCCAGGGCATGTGGCCCATCTTCGGTGCGAGGCCGACGAAGGCGGGCATGGCCGGATTCACGCTGCCTTCGAGCTTGGAAACGATGGAACCCATCGAAGGCCAGCCGCCTGGCGGCTGGCGCTTTGCGCTGCGGCCGGTGAGACACTGGAAGGCATCGTGACCGCTGTCGCAGTCGGCCAGCGAGCGGATGAGCGTGCATTTGTCCATCATCTTCGCGAGACGCGGCAGGTGCTCGCAGATTTGGATGCCGGGGACGTTGGTGGAGATGGGTTTGAACTCGCCACGGATCTCGCTCGGCGCGTCCGGCTTCAAATCAAACATGTCCTGATGTGAAGGACCGCCCGGCAGGAAGACCATGATCACCGCCTTGTGCGATTTGCCAGCCTTCTGCGCCGACTCAGCGCGCAGCACGTCGTTCAACGACAACCCGCCCATGGCGAGTCCGCCGATCTTGAGGAAGTTTCGACGCGACACACCATCGCAGAAGCCGCCGCTGGATTTGGAATAGATGGAGAGCATGCGTAAACCTACGCGGGGAGTGGCAGCTCTCTTGCCTCCGCACTACATGCGCAGCAGGCTGGCGGCTATTGAGCCACAACCCATTCAATTTCGATCGCGTTATCCCCCACAAGCTCAAGAGGACACGGAATCTCCAGCACGGTTTCCTTGTCCAGATCGCCATAAAGCAAAACTGTGGACGGCGGCAGTGCGTTTTTCTCCGCCAGATCCTCCAAAGAATCTGAGCGATAACGTGGCAATGTTTTCCACACAAACCGCCGCATGTCAGGGGTGTAGCCAACCCGGCAGTCGGCATATTGGGGCATCTTCTTGATTCGGCCCTTCCACTTCAGAAAATAGGCAGCCAGTTGATATTTTTCTGACGTGAACTCGTCGCCTTTCTCCGGGCGGAACTTCTTCGGGATGGGAGTGAGACTGAACTGCGGAAGCGGGTTGGGTTCATGTCTTTTGGCGGCCACGCTTTCGCTGATTTGCGTGCCGTCTTCGCTGACCGTCCACTGGCGGATGACATCATTGCCGTTCGTGTCTTTGAGTGTTGCCTGGAAGCACAAACTCCTGCCTTCAAACCAAAGCTCGATG